>DATLZX010000267.1:0-9643 GCA_035573795.1 Pyrinomonadaceae bacterium
ACAACTTTCTTGAAACCCTTAGCTTCAAACTCGATTTTATACGTAGCTGGTAGGATCGTATTGAAGTTGTAGGTTCCTTCTTCATTGGTTGTAACAGTCCTTTCAAATCCGGTCTGTGGGTTACTGATCTTTACAGTTACACCCGGAACCGCAGCACCGTTTTTATCTCGAACTGTTCCGCTTACACCAGTAGTTCCCGATTGCCCTAAACTTACTGATGCGGTTACAAACAGCGCGATCAAAAGGGGAAAGGCCGACTTGATTAAAGCCCGCCAAGCGCTATTTTTCATAACTCCTCCTAGTTTTTACTCAATTGAAAGCAGAATAGAACAAAATTCTAAGGCATAAATCGTACCAAAAAGAAAAACCGCGAAATTATGCATTAAATGCATAATTTCTAAGCCAGCCGACCTACTGTTTGATCGATATTTAACTGTAAAATTGGATAAAAATTCAATTTTTTGGTTTTTTTGCCTTCAAAACATTATATTCAGGAAAGTTTTTTTAGCAAGGAATAAGCATACTTTGCCGCAGTGGCTCCTGCACCTACAGCGGTTGCAATAGTGGGTGAAACAGGGCAAGCCACATCTCCTATTGCAAGAATCTCTCCAACGCTTGTCTGCCATAGGTTGTTGGTAATGATATACCCCTTGCTGTCTGTTTCAACTAATTCTTTAAGCAACTCTGAATTTGGCTGAAAACCGATCCTTACGACAGCATAATTAACTTCAAGATCGTATATACCCTTTTTGTCTGATTTCAGCTTTATGTATTCCAGCCGATCTTTGCCGCAAAATTCTAAAACTTGCGTATTTTCCAATATCACAATTTTTCGGCTTTGGGTGACCTTATCAACAAAGTCTTTTCGGGCTGAAAAATCAGTCCTTCTACGGATCAAAAAAACTTTATCAGCAAATTCCGAAAGTATCAAAGCATTTTCCAAAGCAGCGTCTCCACCGCCAATTACTGCTGCAACTGCATCGCTTGCCTTCTTTCCATCACGCTTTGCTGACATTAGAATGCCTTTGCCAAGTAGTTCCTTTTCGCCTTTTACATTCAATGTTTTTCTTCTGGTTCCGGCAGCAAAAATCAAAACCCTACATTTAATAGATTTATCTGAACCTGTAATTATCGCTCTGTTTTTCCAATCTACTTCAGTCACTTCGCAGTTTAATTCCAGCCCGCAATTTGACTGCTTTAAATTATTTTCTAACAATCGAGCAAGTTTCTCGCCGTTTTCAAGCGTTAAGCCCGGATAATTCGCTATCGGATTGAAAACGTTAAGGAGCATTCCGCCAACAAAACGATTCTTTTCGATTAAAATTGAATTCAACCCAAGCTCAGAGCACCAAATTGCCGCCGAAATTCCTGCCGGCCCTGCACCGATTATTGCTGTGTCGTATTCATTTGAGGCAGAATTTGCTTGCAGAATTTCACTCATCTTTTTCGATTTTTTCAATAATTGCTTGGTTGATTTCCCCTTAAGTCCAAGGAGCCCTCTAAATTGCAAATGATTCAAATAAAATAATTCGCTACTCTGTAAACTCTACAAAAATCCTTAGGTTATTTACAAAAAAATCTGGAATTAATTGTTTATTCCCCTTTTTTGTCAATTAACGTGCCATATTTTGTCACTAATTCATTCAATCTGACTTATCTTTTAAGAATTTTATTTCAGATTAAATCCGCAACAAATTGTTAAATAATTGTAAATAAATACTTTATCTAGAAAAGTATCTAATGGCACCTAACTTGCCTGCGGATGCAAGATAGCCATAGGCGCGCTATTCCTCAAGCGCTCGCCATTTGTTCCACAAAAAAATGAAGTCTCCCGCAATCAATCTATCGAATATGAGACTCGAAACAGAATCCGTCCATCAACAAACAAACTTTGTAAATGCCCCTGCCGATGAACTGATACTTCAGCAAGCAAATGAAGCACTAAGAGAAGGCATCCGCCTTGCACAGTCGGGAGATAGGACTTCAGCTCGCCGCTTTTTATTAAAAGCAACAGAACTTAACCCTGGTTCAGAAATGGCATGGCTTTGGCTGGCCTCGATCAGTGAATATCCCGAAGAGCTTTTAATTTTCCTAAACAATGTTTTAGAGATAAATCCTTCTAATTCAAGAGCGATTGAATGGCTTAAAGCTACAAAAGCCCTTATGGCCAAGACCTTCGTTGCTCGCGGCGAAGATGCTCTGGAGAACGGAAAAGATAATTATGCCATACAGTGCTTTAACAGTGCTTTAGAAAATGATCAAAACAACAAAGAAGCCTGGATGTGGCTGGCCAGATTGACTGAATCGCCTGAGGGAAAAATCACTTATCTGGAAAAAGTGCTTGAGCTCGACCCCGAAAATACTGAAGCCAGAGAACAATTCGATTCTGCCCGCAAGAGAATGAATCTGGCACTACTGGCTGAGGCAAGAGCGGCTTTTGTTGCAGGCAAGAAATCTGAAGCCAACGAGCTGCTTGACGCTTTTCTTTCAGTCAATCCTGAATCTGAGGAAGGGTGGCTTTTAAGATCGCACATTGCAGATTCTGTTTTGGATAAAATCGCCGCCCTCGAACAGGTCCTGAAACTAAACCCGGAAAATCTGCCTGCCAAGGGAAGCCTAGAATCCTTGAAGGCAATCATTGCGACTGTAGATCCAAGTCTAACTTCGGGTTATTCTGTCAGTCCCCAAAATGATATCGTTTCAAAGCAATCAGAAAATGACCCGTTCTCTGAGGAATCTGTGAATTTTGATTCAGCAGATACCTCTACTTCAGAAAAGGAAAATTTATCAGAAAATACTGCTTTTGCGCTCGATCGGGAGAGAGCAAATCGTTTTGAAGAGATCGAAAAATTTCCAACCGAGGAGTTAAAGCTTCCCGAATCGCTTGCAGCTGAACTTGCTGAAATTGAAAAAGCACAGTCTCTTGCTGAAACTTCTGAAAGCGCAAGCCTAACATTTTCGGATGAACCTCTATATTTCGAAGTTCCAACTGCAGCCGAACAGGACGAAAAAGCTGAACAACTCGACGCTTTTCCGCAAGAGACATTTCCGAATGAATTAGCAGAGCAAAATCCGGCTGATTCAAAAACTGATATTTACACAGAATCAGGCTGGCAAGATGAAGCCCTGCACAGTGAAAGTCAATCAGAGCCTGCACAAAGTGGGATATTCGCAGAGTCAGGGAACACTTTTGCTTTAATTAGCGAGTCTCCACAAAATAATTCCGAACCTGAGCATGAGCATTCGCCCTGGAAGATGAAAACCGAGGTATTCAATTTTTCATTTACGGCGGGTGAAAATGCTTACGTAGGTGAGAAAGATTTTGATTCGAAAAATTCCGAGCCTGAGGTCGGCGAAATTCCGGCTCCTCAGGACGACTTGTACGAAGACATACATAAAACCCAAGCCGACAGTTTCTATTTTGCCCCCGCTGAGGAACAAGGGCAGGAAAATTCATTCCGGGGTGAGGGACTTGAATCAGGGCAATTTGATGCAACGGACTCTCAGCCATTGCATATTGAATCAGCAAACTTTGAATCTTCAAATGTTCAGTCAGCATCAACTGAATCAGCTCATATTGAATCTGGCGAACCAATTGATCAACCTGATTCAATATTCGCAGATGCATCTGCCGAATCCGACCATGAAAATTTCGTAAAAGAACATTCGGATATTTCTGACGAGATAGAAAATTCCCCCAGCACAGTATCTGACCTGGAGTCATTTACTCCTGACGTACATTCTATAAATGCCAGCAGTGAGACCAAAGACCTTACCGCAAGCTTTAGTTTCGGCCTGCCAACAGCCTTTACATTAAGCAGCAATGAGCTCGATAAGAATGACGGTGGTGATTTTGAGCCAGCCGCTATCGAACAACCTTCTGTTGTTAATACTGTCAGTGAGGCAGATGCTGGTGTAAAAACTCTGGATTTAGCCGAAACAGTCCAAATCCAGCCGGACTTTAGCTCCTGCCCATTCTGCGGAGCGCTAAATCCAATCTCCTTGAATGCCTGCGGAACTTGTCTTTCAACATTGACTTTGACCAATCTGGATCTTCTCTTTGGCAACACTCATGCCGATCGCGTGCGCGTTCTATCCTCAGTTCAGCAAATGGAAGCCGAGCGCAAGGTCAGGCAGCTTTCAGCGGCAGAGTTGGTAATATTGGCCTTGGGTTATATCAATTTACGCGATTTCCCTGCCGGTTACGAAGTACTGGAGGAAGCATTAAAAGCTGACCCTGATAACAATGAGCTTGCCTCACAAGTAAACAACGTCAGGATGAACATAATGGCTGCTACAGGCAGCTTCGCTAAACCTGCTGCTACTTACTCCGCTAATAAAAAGATCCTCGTCATTGACGACAGCGCAACCGTAAGAAAACTAATTGCAGGCAAATTGGAAAAATGCGGTCATGAAGTCTTTACCGCGTCTGACGGTATCGAGGCCCTCGAAATGCTAAAAACTATCTCTCCTGACTTGATACTTCTTGATATTACAATGCCCCGCATGGACGGTTATCAGGTCTGCAAGGTCATGCGCGGTATGGAATCGCTCGTGGATGTGCCTATCGTGATGATCTCCGGCAAAGACGGTTTCTTTGACAAAGTCAGAGGCAGAATGGCAGGTTCTACGGGTTACATAACCAAACCTTTCGGGCCAGAGACATTGATGAAGGCTGTTGAGATGTACCTTAACGGCCACTCGGAGTAGTGCTGCCTTGGGCAAAACACATATGTCTCAGTTGGCATATACTCCAAACAAAAACTTGAAACCCAAAATGCAAGTAAATTAAAAGTATGCTTTTCAAATTAGTGATAAACCGGACTGAGATTCTTTTCAGAATGCAACATTAGTCTGAGATTCCAAAGCATGATCGAGTTAAGTTCCACACTTGATAAGCCTTTGCCGACTGATTCGGCAGAAACAGCCGCCGCAAAAATTGAAAGGGCGGCAATTTTGCCTTTTCGCCTTGGAGAAAAATGGTATGCCGCCTTTGCATCAATTGTTAATGAGGTAACACTGCTTGAAAATTACTCGTCTTTAACTTTCGCCCCAAAATGGCTTTTCGGAATAGTGCATCATCGCTCAGAGGCTATAGCGATAATCAACCTTCCGGATATTCTGGAAGACGACTATGTAGATTATCCCTTGCCAGCCTCTAAACTGATTATCCTCGAGCCGGACAATGAATTGGTCTTGCTGCCGATAGGGCTGCTTGCTAACGAAGTTGAACCGCTTGTAACGATATCTGTAAATGACTGCAATCCAATAACTACCGGTGGCGACCTGAACTTTGCCGAGGTCATTGTTGACTCCAAAAAACTAATCCTGATTGACCATCTACAACTTTACAGAAAGTTAGCCGTCGGCTATTAAGTCAAATTTCTCCTTTTTTTCGGAGACATAAACTTCATACCAAAATGTTTAAATCACTGAAACATCGCATTTTAGCAGGCTTTGCTGCCGCCGCAGCTGCTAATTTTCTATACACGATATTGATAGAGTGGATCGTAAGTAAAGGATTGATGGAACAAGGTTCAGCCTTTTGGTTTTTGGCTACCGGCTATTCCTTGATTTCACTTTTCCTGGGTTACTTGACGATTCGATCTGCTCTCAGCCCTTTAACCAATCTGACGTTGTTTGCAAAGAGTTTGGAACGAAACCCTTCCTCGACTCCACCAAAATCGCCCGGGGCCATAGAGCTCGATGAGCTTCATTTTACGCTGCAAAGAACTGGCAGGCAGCTTCATCACCTGGTCGGACTTATGGAGGAAGTTGCATCAGGCAATACCGCAGCTGCTGATACCCCGATAGAAAACCTCGACCGATTAAGCGCGGCTTTTCAAAAACTGGTAGCTAAAGTTTCAGAATCAATCTCGGCAAAACAACAGCTTGAAAATCTTCAAAAATCTATCGTCAAATTAACCTCTGATGCCAATAAATTAAAAGTCGGAACAAGCATCGAGGCAAGAGCCGAATCACTGGAAGTCTCAGAGCTAACCTCTGCAATAAATGCGATTGCAAAAAATGCAGAAAATCGGAAAGTTGTTTCAGAAATTGCAGCGGGAGAAATCGCCGAATCAGTTAAAACTATTTTTGGAATCCTCAAAGACGTTGGAAAATACCTGGAAAGTTCAGCTGCAAGAGCAGAAAATGCATCTATCGAGTTATCCAGGCTATTGAGTAAATCCGGCGACTACTCCTCGCCGCTTGCTTCCCTGCTCAATGACCCTGCTTTGGATGAGCCTGCTGGAAAAGAAAGTTCCGTAAGATCTGCAGAAGTCCTGACTGGCGAAATGGCCGAAATCCGCAGAATGTTGAAAAAACACAGTGAACGCATTACGGCACTCAACAGCTATACGAGAACGGCGCAAGACATCGCTCGACGCTCGCATCTTGTTGCCTTGAATACCACCCTGGCAGATGATCAGGGGCTTGATATAGAAAATAACTACCGGATTGTGGAGGAACTTACTCTTATTACAGAACGTGGAGCCGCCCTCGGATATGAGTTAGGTTCATTTACAGATTCGCTCGGATGTGACTTTGCCGAACTGGATCGGGCAATAAAAATAGTGGAGTCAACAGCAGTCAATATCGCATCAGAAATTCGCGAACTAATCGCACACGAAGAACGTGTTTGCGAGACTGTCTCAACCGCCCGCGAGCGTATCAATACCTTGCGGCAGTTTCATAATGATTTGGTTGCCGCGATTACATCCTCACGGCAATGTCTTCTTGAGCTCGCGCAGTCTGCCGCACTTAAAGATCCTCTTTTGCAGGCTGAAAAGTGTCTTCTGACAATCAATGCCTCTCTTTCGCGAATTCAAAATATGGTCAGTGATAATGAAAATGGGTTGGGATCAACAATTGGCCTGCAAGCAAACAGAGGAAATCATAGCTCTTTAGAACAAGAAAATCAGCTATCGAAGCCAACAGAAATAGGCAGCGATGTAAAGAGCGAATTCTTTCAAACACAGGAAATAAAATGAAACTTGATAAGAAAAGAACAGTCTTTTATTTTTCGTTTGCTACGGCTCTTGCCTGCTCGGCATATTTAGTCTATCGTCTGTCAACTTCCGGGCAAACTGCTGGCCTAACTGCTGATCTTGCAACATGCTCTTTATTTCTCGGCCTGGCTTTAATTGTGATCTTTGTAAACCAGCGGAATAGAGATAATGAAATCGACAGGGCGTTTGATGCGGCCGTGAGATTGTCCAAGGGAATGAATCTTGAACTTGAACCTGGAAGCGAGCTGGAGTTCGCTCTACAGGAAGCATCTGATTATATGGCCGAAAAAGCCGCACTCGCACAAAAAATTTCATTTGGAAAAATTCCGAAAAATTTCGAAGCTCGTTCAGAAGAAGATCATTTCGGAAAATCATTTTTTGAAATGATTCGCACACTTAATGAAAAATACAGTACAGAGACGCTCCTTGACGACATCGCCCGCGAGAAAAAGGCACTGATAGATGCAATCCAGAATGCAGTTGATGGCGACCTGCTTGCTGAGGCGGATATATCCGGTGCCCACACAGGAGAAATTGCAGCCGCGGTCAATCTTCTTATCCAAAAATATTCTAGATTCGTCGAATCTGTGAAAAATATTCTGGTAGATTTGAGCGCTTCTGCAATTTCATCTGATGAATCGCTTCAGCAAATTATCTCTGCAGGCACCGCAGAAAATCAACAGTTGAGCAGGACTGCCTCTGCAGCCGATGACCTTGCAAGGGAAGTTCAGGAACTTGCCAGAGAACAAAAGCGAGCCGCAGAACTTTCCTCCGATCTCAGAGGCAAAATGCGGCGCGGCGCGCATACTACGGACGAAAGCATCCAGGCAATGCTCCGCGTTCGAAATAGGAGCCAGGAAATCTCAAAGCGAATTAAAAAACTTGCCGAACGAACTCAGAAAATCGGGCAGCTCTCACTCGATCTGGAAACTCTGGTTGATCAAATCCAGCTGGTTTCCCTTAACGCATCTTTGCGATCGAGCAAAGAATTTCAAAACGAATTTTCACCCGTTGCTAATGAGGTTCAAAAAATCTCGGAAAGGTCAAGTCGTCTTTCGAATGAGCTTTCGCAGTCCGCGCGCTCTCTGAATAGTGAGACGCAAGAGCTGGTAACAACAATGGAGGAAACAACGCAAGAAATCATCAACGGGTCAGAATTGGCCGAACGTCTAGCACAATCTTTGGTCGAATTACAAAGATTAACAGCAGAATTAGCCGATATTTCAGAAAGCAATGACTCTGCTGCACAACTAAGCTTGAAGAGTACAAGGGATTCAGTGGCTGCGATCAAAAGTATTCAGGAAGTTTCGAGATTGATTGAAAACACTTCCCGTAGGCTTGCAGATTCGATTCGTACTATTTCGACGCTCACTTCCCGCCTGCAAACAGAAAGCTCGCGTATGAGGACTTCGCTGCACTCGGCAAACTCAAATTTATTCAAGGAAAGCTCAATTTTCGTGAATTGAGTTTTTTTTAGATTTTTCTAACTTTTTTTATTGACTCTGCAAGGTAATCAAGGCGATGAATCCGATTTTATTTCCTGCTTTTTTAGATGAAGCGTTAGGCCTTTTGCCAAGGCTTCGGCGGACGCTTTTAAGGTTTGCGTCCGGCGAGTGTCCTGTTTCAGAAATCCAGACTTCCGCCTCCTCAGTCTCGAGCCTTGCAAAATCTGCGAATCTTTTAGGCCTGGCAGAAATTGCCGAAGCCTCTCATTTGCTTGAATCATTACTCTTTGATATCAGTAAGGCAGCAAACCCAAATCTTGAAAAAATCAATAACACCTTAGATCAAATTACACACTTAGAAACTATCTTACTTAACGAGACTTTTGGTAACGACAAAGATAGTAAAGAAATCGAATCCTACCTGGATGATAAAGTCGCAATACTAATCAATGAAAAAAGCGATACCTACCAAACATCTTATGAGAATCCTACCGAGCCAAAAGGCATTGCAGAATTTAAGACAATTGATAAAGATTTTGTTCCGGGCCAACTGCATATTCATGAGCATGAAAATTCTCATTCCGATTACTTAAAACCTGAAGATTTTCAAACCGGCAGCTTTCAAACTGAAGGCTTTCAATCCTCCGGATTTCAATCCAGCTTAGAGGCGGATTCTTTCGAAGTTGATGATGAATTGCAGGAGGTATTTGCCGAAGAAGCAAATCAATTACTCAATGATATAGAGAACGCCTTAGAAAAGCTAAGAATTGACTCAGGCAACCGCGAACTGCTTTGGGAAACACGGCGAGCAGCCCATACACTGAAAGGATCGGCTGGAATCGTCGGGTTCAAAGCCGTGTCAGAATTATCGCATCGCGTAGAGGATTTATTGGAGGCAATGGCCGAACGCGGCATCGAAGCTTCTCAAAGTCTTTTGGATCTTATAGCCGAGTCAACAAATGCTCTGAGGGCGCTTGCCAGTAATGGCCAAAGCGAAACACTGACTGATATAGCTGAGCTTTACAGTAAATTTGATCAGGCTCTGGAGCAAATTAGTAATACATTTGCCGAGCCGCCACCTTCTGAATCAAACAGTCAGATTGTTGAAAACATCTTTAACAATCTGGAAAGCGGCCCGATTTCAACGCATAAACAATCCGAACCTGCTGTTGATAATTCATGTGAAGA
>DATLZX010000268.1:0-2417 GCA_035573795.1 Pyrinomonadaceae bacterium
TTATGACCTGAATTACAGAGAATCTCTCTGGAGCTCGATTGGCGGCAAGGAAAAGGCGCAGCAGGTAAATCGCCGCATAGCTGAATATGTTGATGTAATGATTGGTAACGAAGAAGATTTTACAGCCTGCCTCGGCTATGACGTTGAAGGGCAGGATGAGAGCCTTTCTAAACTGGATATCAGCAGCTATGAAAAAATGATAAGGCGCGTTGTAAGTGATTATCCGAATTTTGCGGTCATTGCTACCACCTTGAGAAATGCCAAAACCGCAACAATCAATGATTGGGGAGCGGTCTGCTTTACCGAAGGCAAGCTATATCAGGCGACTATGCGTGAAAACCTTGAAATCTACGATCGGGTAGGTGGTGGAGATTCATTTGCTTCCGGCCTGATTTATGGACTTATGTCAGGAGAATCGCCTGAATGGGCGGTCAATTGCGGTGCCGCACATGGTGCGCTAGCAATGACTACTCCCGGAGATACAACGACTGTCAGCCTCAGCGACGTTCTTCGGGTGATGAAAGGAAAAGGAGCAAGGGTCAGCCGCTGATAAGCCCTTTCTCTTGCAAGGTGGGCCTGAGAATATGAAGCGGGGCGAAAGATCAGAGCTGCGGCATCTGGAGTTTTTCTCAGGTCAAATTTCAGTTACTCCGAGGCCATCTCGACGGGTTCAAAAAAAGTTAAATTCAAAAAAAATTAAACATTCCTGGGTCAAATTTTTGATTCAATAGAAAAATGGAAAAAAGCGAAGTTATTAAAACAATTGAAGAATTGGGACTGGTTCCGGTTGTCCGAGCTTCTTCCGCCGATGAAGCAATGCAGGCAATTGAAGCGATTATGGCAGGCGGGGTCAATGTATTGGAAATAACTATGACAGTTCCCGGGGCAGTTGGGGTGATTGAAAAGGTAGTAAAAGCTACCGGGAATGATGTTTTGGTTGGTGCCGGGACAGTGCTTGATGAAACGAAGGCGCTTGAATGCATACAGGCTGGAGCTCAATTTATAGTAAGCCCGGCCTTGAATATTAAAACCATCGAACTGTGTCGGGCTAGAGAAGTGCCGGTAATGCCTGGAGCCCTGAGCCCGACAGAAGTGCTAACGGCTTGGAATGCCGGAGCCGACTTCGTCAAGGTTTTCCCGGCAGGATCTGTCGGCGGGGCCAGTTATATCAAAAATCTTAAAGCGCCGCTGCCTTTTATTAAATTCATACCGACCGGCGGAGTTTCACTTATTACAGCCGGTGATTTTATCAAGGCAGGAGCAAGTGCGCTTGGTGTCGGCACTGATTTGGTGGATATCAATGCTATACGGCAAGGCAATGCCAATATAATTACAGAAAAAGCAAAACAGTTTGTGGAAATAATCAGGAAGGCGAGAGGCGAATGATCAGTTGGTGACTACAGATCGGGTAATAAACCCTCAGTCATTTAATTCAATTTTTCTAAAGAAAAGAGCAAAAATGCTCTTTTTTTATTTTGAAGATTGGTTTATCAATCTTTTTTGCTCAATAGCTCGATTATAATGAAACGGCCGATTTTTTGACCGAGTAACTTTGTAAGTTACGTGAGTAACAAGATTGTGCCAATAATTTCGCGAGTAAGGATGTCAGACAGGTTGTTTTGGCACAAAATTAGAGATTGTTGTGAAATTTAAAGATGTTTCAGGCCGTAGAATTTCTTGCATTCTATCGTGATATTTAGTCAGACAGTTGGAACTCGCACGGAATACTTAACTCTGACCTTAGTTTTTTTCGACAAAGATATTCAGTGCCCAAATAGTTTCGTGCTATAAATATTTATTTAAAGCAATATAAAACAAGTCACTTTTCACAAAATTCCTAAATCAATATGCCAAGGCTAGATAATCAGTTTCAGGTAACGCCCTCCGTGCTGGATCGGTTAATAGATTATGAGCCAAGGGAAACACGTGAGCCGCCTAGATCGCGTTCTAGCTCAATTCAGGAATTGAAAAATGCAGTAAGGCGTGATTTGGAGTGGCTCCTGAATACGCGTTGTTACCTTGAGGCGCCCGAGCATGGACTCGAGGAAACTAAAAAATCTCTGGCTTTTTACGGGTTACCTGATATTACAGGGCTAAGTGCACAAAATCCTGATGAGCAGAACCGGCTCGCCGCAGCGTTAGAGAATGCCATACGGACATTCGAGCCAAGGTTTTTGAACCTGAAAATCACGATGGAGCCGCCAAGCCATACAGAGCGTGCAATAAAATTCCGCATCAATGCTCAGTTGGACGTTGATCCTGCGCCCGAACCAGTGATGTTTGACACTGTTTTAGAACTGGGCAGTGGCGACTTTGCCGTACGAGAGGTTGGCTAAGCCTGCAGGTGAGGTTGGCATAGCCAATAATTACGTTCGATTATGCCCAAAGGCGGTTTAACTATGGCAGAAGTTGAAGTT
>DATLZX010000269.1:0-3225 GCA_035573795.1 Pyrinomonadaceae bacterium
AAAAGAAAGATGCCGATTGCGATCAATAAATAAATTAAAGCTATAACGGGTTGGTGTACGCCTCCATAGGCCGCTGTTGAAATAATCAAAATTGCCAGGCCTAGGATGAAATTGACTGTTCTGAATCTTTCCATCAAGAACTCTCGTTTTCGGCTTTAATAGATCCCGTCTGGGAAAATTCTGGTTTGTAAATCCTTTTACACGAATCAGACCTGCTCAAGCTCAAGGTCATCCAGCCAAAGATTGCCGCTGATTACACAATCCTCAGTGCAAGCCTCCCTGCCCAGCATGATTACAAAACCCTGGCTGTCTTCCGGCATAGTAAATTCTAATTCGAACTGTCTCCAGGGCATTTCCGAATCAACAATTGGAGCGCCTGCGGCAATTAGTTTACTTGTGCCGGGTTCTACTATCTGAAGCATTGGCATGGCAAATCCCTTAAGCCCTGATGAACGCATCCAATATTTCAGCCTCCAGCGCTTGCCGGGAGTTACTGCAACCAACTGCGCGATTTGTCCGATGAGTTGCTCTTTGAATCCTCGAAACTGGATTTTGAGCGCTTTGGTTCCGCTGTGAGGATTTTCTCTGGAAAGGGAAACCTCAACATCTCTGCCGCCACGCCTGATTTGCCAATCAAAATAAACAATATCTTGATCCGGCAATGGAAGCTCAAAACCCGGATTCGTTACTGCATTCAACCTTGAGGTGGTAGATGCTCCTGTTTGAACAGCAAATTCCAGGGCTGAATCATATTGCTGACCTTTGTACAGAGCTTCCAGAGATGTTTTTCCATGATAATCGAATTTTTTCTTTTCTTCAGGCAAAAGCATGTTCCAAAAGCGAAGCGCTTCCTTGCCGAGTTTTTGTCGGGCAAAAAACAGTGCCAATGAGGCAAAAGAATCGGATTGCGCAGGCAGCAACTGAGCTGCTAAATCCGGCCTTTCACCTAAGAGCGGCCAAGCTGCTACAAGTGATGCTTCTCTTATATTTCCATTGTATTTTGCTGCCAGGCGAAGCTGGTTGATAGCTTCATCTGTTTCACCTGCCCTGATTAGATAATTTCCGTATTGCCAATGCGGAATGGAATACTCCGGAGCCAATGAAATCGCGCTTTGGAATGCAGCTTTTGCTGCCTCACTATTGCCGGACTGTTCGAGCGCCCTGGCTAATTCAAGCATTATTCGATAATCATTTGGCGAGGCCTTGACAGCCTGTTCTAGCTCATGGAGAGCAGATTTTTCTGAGTTTGTATCAAGAGAAGAGTAGTAGAGCCGGGCAGCCAGCAGTCTTGCCCTCGGATTATCCGGCGAGACGGCCAGCGTCATTTGAGATAGAAACAAAGCTTCGGGATCAGTGGGGCTGGTGTATTCAGTCAGCATATCCGCAAACTGAACCAATGAAGCCCACAAGATGACCACAGATAAGGAAATCCCAGCTAGTCCCAAAATAAATCTGCCCATTTTTTTGAAGGCTATTTTAATGGTTATTTGTTTCAAAAACGAAATCTTTATGCTTTCATTTTGAAAAATTCCGTAATTTTACTGACTACGTATTCTATTTGGCTGTTTGTAAGTTCAGGATAAACGGGAAGCGCCAGCACCTCTTTTGCTGCACGCTCGCTTTCAGGCAAATCTCCCTCACGGTAACCCAAATACTCAAAGCACTTTTGAAGATGCAAGGGAATCGGGTAATAGATATCTGTTCCGATTTCGTTTTCTGCCAGATATGCCCTCAGTCTATCCCTTAAAGCAGGAACCCGGATAACAAACTGATTATAAATATGGAAATTGCACTCTATCTCGACTGGCGTTTTAATTCTTTCGGAGAGGCCGGCTTCGTTGAATAGCCTTTGATATGTCTCAGCGTTTTGTCTTCGCCTGTTGGTCCAGTCGTTCAGATATGGCAATTTCGTCCTTATTACAGCACCTTGAAATCCGTCAAGCCGTGAATTGATGCCGATATAATCATGAAAGTAACGCTCTCTAGCACCGTGAACCCTAAGCGATTTCAGTCTAGCCGCGGTTTCAGGGTCGTTAGTTGTCATAAAACCGCCGTCGCCCATCCCTCCCAGATTTTTAGATGGATAAAATGAAAAGCAGCCGATATGACCGATGCTGCCGGCTTGCTTTCCTTTGTATAGAGCACCTATTGCCTGCGCTGCATCCTCAATTACCGCTATTTTATTGCTTTCGGCAATTTCCATTATTTTGTCCATCTCGGCACATTGTCCGTAAAGATGTACGGGTTCGATCGCTTTAGTTCGTGGACTTATCTTGCTTTCCAGATCATCTGGTTCAATATTGAAAGTATCGGGGTTAATATCTGCAAAAACAGGCTTTGCCCCGAGTCTTGCAATCGCACTCGCTGTAGCGAAAAAGGAAAACGGAGTAGTTATTACTTCATCATCCTGCCCGACGCCGAGTGCCATCATTGCAAGCAAAAGGGCATCGCTGCCGCTTGCGCAGGCGATCGCAGTTTTAACCTGGCAAAACTCTGCCAGCTCGCTTTCAAGGGCCTCGACCTCGTCGCCAAGGATAAATGCATTGGTGTCCAAAACTCTGCCGATAGCTGCCTCGATCTGTTTTCGTAACAGTTGATTTTGTTGTTTGATGTCAAGTAAAGGAACTTTCATTTTTCAGAGAAACTTTAAGCATTCTGCATAAATTCTGCATCAAAGGCACATTGAAAATATTAACGGATTAACCTGCGATTTGCATTTGATGCAGATATTTTTTAGTCTCTTTTTTGCGTGAAAAAAGCAAAAGAAACCTTGCAGCATAAAGCCGCCGAGATCATACGCAGGCTCAAATCAGAATACCCTGATGCAAAATGCGCCCTTAATCATTCGAATGCTTTCGAGCTTCTAATTGCAACAATACTTTCAGCGCAGTGCACAGATGAGAGAGTAAATATCGTTACTGCCGAATTGTTCCGTAAATACCGAACCCCACAAGATTATTTACAAATAGAGCAGGCCGAATTGGAAAAGGATATTCATTCTACAGGTTTTTATCGCAACAAGGCAAAAAATATAATCGGTGCCTGCAAAAAACTGATAGAGGAGTTCAATGGGCAGATTCCGCAAAAGATGGAGGAGATTCTGACTCTTCCGGGTGTGGCAAGAAAAACGGCGAACGTAGTGCTTGGCAATGCCTTTGGAATAAAAAGCGGCATTGTAGTAGATACGCACGTAACCCGACTTGCACAAAGGCTCGGCTTAACAAA
>DATLZX010000270.1:0-2653 GCA_035573795.1 Pyrinomonadaceae bacterium
CCAGAAGTCTCGAATGTCGTTGGAAAGCAGAGCGCGAAGCCGGACACGTAGTCGCGCCGCGAAGGCTGAGAATCCGAAGCTTCTTTGCCACACCTACGAGGTTAGCTGACGGGCTAGGAACGAAAGATTATCCCCGAATCACTAAATGATTCTTCGCCCCATGCTGGCTCAAGTAACCAGCTTTGGTTCCCCCGCGCCATCTGCAGGCTGCTGATGGCTTCGGTGATCAACTTTTCAACAATTTGATAATATCACACTGAAACTGTCTTATTCAAGAAATCTTTCACCTTGATTTACTCAAAGTTCACAATCTGCTGTAAACGAGTTGGAGTTTTGCAAAAGATGAGAGATTTTTGGTTTGAAAAAGTGGAAAATTACTAAAGTTGCCTCGGAAAAATGATATAGAGCATCAAATAAACAATTACACCCGTAATCGAGACATAAAGCCAAACCGGAAACACTAGTTTTGCGATTTTTTTATGTTTTTCGAAATCCGCTCGTAAAGCCCTGCGTAAGGTTATCAAAACAAACGGAGCTACCGCTGCAGCAAGGATGGTATGCGATGTGAGGATAGTGAAATATACAGGGCGCCAAATTCCCTCTCCAGCAAATCTTGTAGGCCCGAGGCCAAAATAATAAGTCCGGATTGAATGGTGAGCCAAATAGCTTATTAAAAAGAGCGCTGAAATTGCAGCCGCAGACAGCATTGCCTGCCGGTGCCTTTCACGATTTCCCTTTTGAATCAAAATAAATCCTGTAACCAGGCAGACAGAACTCAAAAAATTCAACAGGGCATTAAAATGAGGGAAAAAATCAAGTAGCTGCATTTAATGCCAAAATCCGAGCAATGCAAAAAGAACAAGCCAAAGAATTCCTATGAAATGCCAGTACCAGCCAATCGAACGCGTAATGCCGATCCTGTAGCGCCGCTCTCTGAGGTCATCTGTTAAAAACCACGTACGGTGAATCAAAACTGCCATTGCAATCACTCCTCCCAGCACGTGCAGAGCATGAGCAATCGTCAATATGTAAAAAAATCCGGCATAAGGATTGCCGCTCATATAAAGCCCTCGGTCCATTAACTCTATCCAGACAATAATCTGAGAGACAATGAACACCAGGCCGAGTGTCATTGCCATCCGAAAATAGAGCCGCTGCTTTTTTATTTCTTCAAGTATTAGATTTTTTCTGCCCATCTCGAAAGCAAAGCTGCTTGCTGCGATCAAAACTGTGCTTATCCATAACTGGTAAGGAAGAGAAAATGGCCGCCATTCTACCTCGGAATTTGCAGCAATAACAATATAGGCTCCAAACATCGCACTGAAAGTCATAAAGACAATCAGCAGAAGAAACCATGTAACTATTCGAGCCTTTTCATCAGGCCGTTGATGAAGTTCGGAAAAATCGTTGGAACCATCATCGCTGCCACCGCCGCCTCCACCGCCCCGCGATCTCTTCCCACCTCCGGCTGATGGAAGCATGGTTTTGGCGTGCTTACTCTTTCTTTTCTTTTCTTCTGTGGCCTCAATGGTACCGATCTTCATAAAGGCTTAATAACTTCCCAGACAGTAACTTTAGCTTAAACAATCCGTCTTCAGCACTATTCTCGCTAAAGAAAGCTTCTCGTCTATTTTCACTAATAGCTGCTAACAAAATTCAATCAGATTTTATTCAAAACGAGAACAGTAAAATACAAAGGCAGATGAATCACCGTAACTAGCAAAAGCCTTCGCGAACCTTTTGATGTCCTGTCATAAGCCGCCTTGATGCATTCTATAGAGAACCAAACTGCAAGCAGTGTAGCCAAAATCAGAAAAACTAAGTTGGCGTAACCAAAGAAAAACGGAGCCACCGAAACAAGCGAAGTAAGCAGCCCGTAAATTACAATTTGTCGTGCTGTAATGCTGCCGTTTTCCTCAAGCACTGGAAGCATCTTTATTCCGGCCAGTTTGTAATCTTCACGATATAGCCTCGCAATTGAAAGAAAATGCGGAAATTGCCAAAGAAACAGATAGGCAAAAAGTATCCAGGCGCCAATGCTGATTTCATTTGTTGCCGAAGTCCAGCCCATCAATGGGGGCATCGCTCCGGGAATTGCCCCAATTGCCGTGCAGGCGGAGGTTTTGGTCTTGAGCGGGGTATAAAGAAAAACGTACCCGATAACCACTAAAACCCCTAAAACTGCCGTAAGCGTATTCACTGCCAATAAAAGGTAGATCAGTGATGCTGCTGTTAGGATTATTCCGAAAATTAATGCCTGTGAAGGCATCAGCCTGGAAGACGGCAAAGGGCGGCCGCTTGTTCTCGGCATCTTTGCGTCTATGTCCCTTTCGAGATACTGATTAAGCGTTGCCACACCGAAAGCTAATAGCAGTATCGCAATCATTGAGTTTGCGAACAGGATGAAATCGAAAGCCCACCTCGAACCAAGATAAAAACCAGCTGCCGAGCTCAATACCAGCATAATGGCAATCCGCGGTTTAGTAAGTTCGAAATAAGCCGAAAGTCGTGAAGCAACGCTTGCCTGTTCAGCAACTATATTTGCAGCTTGAGATTCCATTGTAATTCAGTTTTGATCTATGATTTCTAACCTCATTCGATATTTCCCGCTTGTTTATGGCAGTTATTCTAAAAATTTATACAGATTGCCTTC
>DATLZX010000271.1:0-4385 GCA_035573795.1 Pyrinomonadaceae bacterium
CAGATGGAACTGCACCCGTTCTTGTGTTTTCTGTCTGACTGGCCTTAGATGGTTGCCGAGAGGTTTCAAAAGCGCCTTTGTTGTCATCAAATGCGAGATTTAATCCGGAATTGAAACTCAATAGATACAAACCGCTTAAAAGAACAATCAGTGCGGCTGAAGCGAAGGCAAATTGAGGATTCAATGCACTCGAGACGAAATTTCTAAATTTGCCGAGCAAGGTCGTTTTGTTATTATTAGCCTCTATCTGCGAGCTGATTTTTTGCCAGAGCCTTTGAGTCGGTACCAAAGAATCAAATTCACGGGAGAACAGTTCATTTAGCTGCGAGCTTTCCAGCTCGGCAAGGGCAAATGCCTGAGCGCAGGCTGAGCAAGACTCCAGATGCCCGGCCGCTTCAATCCTTGCCTCGTTTGACATTTCGCCATCCAGCAACTGCTGGATTTCACCATCTTTCAGGCATTTTCTGTTCATTTTTCCCTCCCATAAAGCCTGGCAAACTCTGCCCTTGCGCGAGCTATAAATGTTCCTATGCTTGCTTCGTTAAGATCAAGGCTTTGGGCAATTTCTTTGTATGATAAACCCTGTTGTTTCAATATCAGGCAGCTTCTGAGCGGCTCCTTGATTTGGTTCAAGGCCTTTACAATATCGGATACCCCTTGCCGCTGCTCAAAGTCTTCTTCAATAGAATAAATTTCATTTTCAGTTGTTTCTTTGACGTAGTTTTCATCTCTATTGTTTGCCCTGATTTTTGTCCGCAGAGCATTTCGGGCAAGGTTCATCGCTACTTTTATCAGCCAGGGACGCAGCATTTCGTCGCAGTCAATACTATCGAGGTTGTCGTAAAGCTTGATAAATGTTTCCTGAGTTACATCCTCCGCCAGAAAAGGATCGGAAACTATTGATCGCGCTGCGCGGAAAACGGTTCTGTGATGAAGCAAAAATGCCTCTTCAAATCCTAAAGTTCTGCTTTTGGCGACAAAAGTGCCTTGTTCGGACATCGTGTCCACCAGACTATGTACCCAACCGTTCATTTTTTGCATCTATCAGCGCCATCAAAAAGTAATACACCGCCGGCTAGATAATTGTGACGCGAAAATTAAGTTAAAACTGTATCAATTTGACACTAGATGAATTAATTTCGTCAAAATCACCCTTAAATCCCGATATTATCAAAAAATAATGGCCTACGGGGGCGGATAAAATGAGTTCTTCCCATTCTTTTGGAACTGCGGGCATTTCAGGATCTGCAATTTCGGCCTGGGTGGCGGCCAATCTTCTTAGGCAGCTTAGCAGCCAGGCACCGCCAATACCGAATTCACCCGAGTCATTGCCTAGCACAAGGCGCATTTCTGACCTTTCATCAGCTATTCGCGACAAAACACTTGCTGTAAGAGAAACAGCTTTTTCGAACTTTTCGATCCTGAAAGGGTAAAGTCCTTGAGATTCCGCCTCGAAAATCTCACGGATTGTACGTTTAGGGAACTCTTTTTCAGCAAGCCGCCTGTCCAGGATTATCGTAAATTTTCTCTCCTCTTCGAGTGAAAATTCTCTGACCATGATTTCAGAGCGTTTTGCAGTTGCCTTCCAATCAATACGCCTAAGATCGTCAGTTGGTAAATATTCACGAATCGAAAGCAGGTCTTGCCCGACGCCCCGTAAATGGGTTGGCGCCCTGCCGGCTTCGCTTAAAACCTGAAAAGAGATGTCTTCACTCAAATCTACTTTCGGCAAAACATAAAGTTCGGTTGCCCTGGCCGGCAGTTGACGCCTCAAAGAAAAAAATGAGAAAGGGAAGCGGCTGATTAATTCGAAGTCGCGAATGACGAAGCGTCCTCGCTCGGGAAACTTATGCTTTGAAACTATGTCAAGGCTTTCGCCGGCTTTCAGATATGGAAAATAACTGAGTGTTTTTGAAATCAATGGCGGACGGCCTAACCTTTTTGAGATAAAACGTGGAAATAGCTTTTCAAGGATTGGCTCTGCTGCTGAGATGTCCGTAGCAGTACACCGGATTTCGACCAGAACCGAAAAAATAGGTAGTAGCCGCTTGTTGTTTTTCAACTGTACACGAATTTCTACATCCTCACCTGCATAGATTGCCTCGGGAAATCTCATAGTTAGATCAATTTTCCTGAGGTTCAACCAACCGACGGCGTAGCTTATAAGCAAAATCGAAATCAAAAGTGCCAGGATGAGGAACAGAAGATTGTTACCAGTATTCCAGGCACTAAAGCCCACAATTATTATCAGCGAGAGCATAATTGCTCCGCCGACAGTAAATTCGAACGGGATGGAAAGATTTCGCGCTTCACGACTGGCAGAGCGGGCCAGCGGCGGAAGTACGAAAACGATCATCAGCAGAACGAAGACCAATGAAAGAATCGCTGCAAGAGTGGAAAGTTCGGGCTCTCTGCCTCCAAGAGCCAACGCAAAAACTGCCAGTACTAATCCGGCAACAACTATCAAGGTTGCAAGGATTACGGACTTTATCTCACTCAGAGAAAATATTTGCCTTAAACGCTGCACTGTATTGATTATCTACCTAACAAACAGCTTATTCAAAACATAAACTTTTTTTCTAAAGTCAAAAAATTTTTAAATCTATTCTGTATGACTGTTTCTTGGGATGCCCGAGGCAAAATAAAGTTTTGACAGAGATGAATTAGATCAAGCAACGAGTCCTGGAGAAAAAGGGGAGTACGGATGCCGGATATTATGTGAGATAGAAGAATCTATTGAATCGTTGAAGGTTTGATAAGGGCAGCTGATGGATTAATTGAAAATTATAAATCAAACCAAGTTTGAGGGGATTTAGATCGGTACAGGTATCTTGCCGAGTATTTCATTCAAGGCATTTTCAGCTTCTTTATTTTTAACCCTGCTTGTTGAAATTCTGGAGTTAACAATAACCCTGTGAGCAAAACATGCGATTACAAGCCTTTTGATATCGTCAGCGATACAATAATCTCTACCCTCGACGAGCGCCAAAGCCTGGGCTGACCTGAAAAGTGCCAGTGCGCCTCTTGGGCTTACACCAAGTTCAAAGGCTTCGCTTTCTCTTGTGGCTGCTACGATGCTAAGCAGGTAATCCAGCAAGGCTTCATCAACCCTGACAGAGGATGCCGCAGCCTGAATTTCAAGGATATCCTCGGCAGAAGCCACAGGCTGAACATTTTTAAGCGGGTCATTAAGCGTGCGGTCAATGAGTATTTGTTTTTCGTCTTCCTTGCTTGGATAACCAATCTTTATCCTAAGTAGAAAGCGGTCAAGCTGAGATTCTGGCAAAGGATAAGTTCCATGGTATTCAGACGGATTTTGTGTTGCAGCTACGATGAAAGGTTTGGGAAGCGGACGCGAAATTCCATCAACCGTAACCTGTTCTTCGGCCATCGCCTCAAGCAGTGCTGACTGAGTTTTTGGCGTTGCGCGGTTTATCTCATCCGCCAGGACGATGTTTGCAAAGATCGGGCCCGGCTTCCAGACAAAACCTCCATCTGCCGGATTAAAGACTGAAACGCCGAGAACGTCAGATGGAAGCAGGTCAGAAGTAAACTGAATCCTCTGAACAGAAAGCTCCAATGCCCGTCCTAGTGCCGATGCGAGCGTGGTTTTGCCGATTCCAGGTACGTCCTCAATCAGAAGATGTCCGCGAGCAAAAAGTGCCACAAGGGCGAGCCGGACCGGTTCCGGTTTGCCGCGAATGACGTTTTCTACCTGTTGTCTGATGGCTTCGATAAGAGAAAAAGTTTTATCCGTCGGAGGTTTTGCCGTCAGTTCAGGAATAGCTGAAGTAATCCAATCGCGCATTCGGGTTATAAATCAGCCGGAGTTGGAAAGTATCCGGACTCGGGGCATACTGCCTGATAATAGTTTACTAAATTATTGGCTTAGTGCGTTATAAAAAAGCCTTGATTAATTAAAAAAGAAGGACTAAAGCAATATCGAGTCCCCGGAAATAGTTTATGTCCCACAAATATTTTATTTAGGGATGTCTTGAAACAAACTGAATTAACATTGTCTAAAGAGCTTTGGAAACAGACTTTAGAGAAAAACGGCAGAGCGAAGGCTAAATTATGCCTGAATACCATTCAAATAATAAGTTTTACCAACGGTTTCGAGATCAAAACAGCCCGGGAAATCGGTTAATGGTTTAAAGTATCAGGAAATGTTGTCCTCCGAATCGCCATTTCCAAATCGAATGCCGTGCCGCTTAATCATCCCGTAAAGTCTTGGCCGATAAACACCTAGCAGGTTCGCAGCTTGTTGTTTGTTTCCGCTGGTTCGTTTCAAGGCAGCTTCTACAACGTATTTTTCGATTAGATCGAAAACATCAGGCACCTGCTCGCCGTCATCGGGAAGTTTAAGCTTGTCAACAATCGCCTGA
>DATLZX010000272.1:0-3538 GCA_035573795.1 Pyrinomonadaceae bacterium
ATCAAGGCAAGAGAAACACCTGAAGTACTATTGGACGAGCTTGGTCCGCGTGCCTTCATAGACGAGGCTCAACGTGCGCCGGAGCTTTTCCTGGCAATCAAAGCAATTGTAGACCTTACTAATAGACCAGGAGCGTACCTACTGAGCGGCTCAAACCAATCAAGAATGAAATCTGAAGTAAGCGATTCATTATTGGGCCGTGCCGCATATCGAACGCTAAGGCCTTTGACATTAAGCGAGCTGAGGTTTAACGAATCACATCCGGGTTGGAGCTTTATTTTCGGTAACGAAAAAACTGGGGTTATGACAGAGCTTGAGCAGAGAAAAAATAGCAGCGGCGAGCCTAGCTGGAAGGAAATGGTGAAGGCAGGAGGCTTTCCGCGAGCCTTGGCTGCAGATAGAAATTATAGGAGTCAGGTTCTTAATGACTATGTTGAAGTCTTCGTAAACAGAGATATTCGGGAAGTTGTGGGGATCGAATCACCTGAGCGCTTTGAGCAATTTTTTCGACTGATGTGTGCTCGAACTGGCCGTGAGCTCAATGCATCGGCAGTGTCAAATGACCTTGGAATATCGGTAAACACAGTTCGCCGCTGGATAGATGCTCTAAAACGCAGTTATCTGATCGAGACTATCCTGCCATATTCGCGAAATGCGAGTCAGCGTGTAATTAAAGCTCCGAAAATGTTTGTTGTGGACCCCGCACTTGCCCTTGCCGGATCTCAGGAAAAGGAACCGAACGGATTTCACCTTGAAACTTTAGTTTGTGCAGATATGCTGCAGTGGCGAGACGGCGAGCCGAACCGAGCTGTCTATCATTGGAGGCTTGCCAGCGGGCAAGAGATTGACTTTATTATCGAGGAAAACCAAAAAACAGTACCTGTCGAAGTCAAATCAACTGATAGAATCAAACCGCGCGACGCAAAACATTTGCGCAAATTCATTGAACTTAACCCGGAAACACCGCGTGGAATACTGCTCTCTTGTGATCCTGAAATCAGAGAGATAGACGATAAAATAATTGCTGCTCCCTGGTGGGCTGTAATCTAAATACTGCCGAGAAAGCTTGCAAAAGTGTCTGAAGCCAGACAAACAAATTTAAGAATTATTTTTTTGAGGATTTGCGCTGTTTTGAAAATGAATGGATTATGGCAGTGATGAGCCCGGGAAATTTCTTATCCAGCTCTTTACATCTAGAGGTATTGTGTATCTCGACACCGCGCCGCTCGCTTCGGATCAAGCCTGACTCCCTGAGAACCTTGAAATGCTGTGAAAGAGTTGACTTCGGTATTGGCCTGTCGCCAAGGTTTTGGAAGGCCAGACAGTTGGAAACAGTGTCCCCGCCCGCTAATTTAGCGAAAATCTCAAGCCGCACCGGATCCGACAATGCGAAAAGAATCCCCTCGACAGTGATTTCGTCAATAGAAGGATGAAATAATGGTTTCATCAAGAATATTCTATCCGCTCTTGACATTTAATTCAATAATTCGTAAATTCTGAACTACTGGACTACAGAACAAAAGGAACAGATGCTTTTTTACTGTAGACAGAAAATAAATCAGGAGAAAGAAAGAATGAAAAGACTGGATGGAAAAGTAGCTTTAGTTACGGGAGCATCAAAAGGTATAGGAGCGGCAATCGCGGAGGCCCTTGCCAACGAAGGCGCCTCTGTGGCAATAAACTATCGCAGTGACAAAGCCTCGGCGGAAAAGCTTCAGAAAAAGATTGAGTCGGCGGGAGGCAGAGCAGTGATAGTAGGCGGCAACGTTGCCGATGAGAAAGAGGCGGAGCAGGTCGTTGAAGAAGCGGTAAAGGCATTTTCAAGGCTTGATATTGTAGTAAACAATGCAGGTGTTTACGAGTTTGCTCCGATCGAATCTGTTACTGCTGAACACTACAATTATCAATTCAATACAAATGTACTTGGGCTTCTTCAAATTACAAAATCAGCCCTGAAATACCTTACCGAGGGCGGAAGTATAATAAATATTGGCTCAGGAATTACTGAAATAAATCCTCCGGCTTCAGTAGTTTATACTGCTACAAAAGCTGCGGTTGACAGTATTACCAAAGTACTTGCAAAAGAGCTTGGAGGCCGTAAAATCCGCGTAAATTCCATCAATCCCGGCGTTACGATCACCGAAGGTTTGATCAAGAGCGGAAATCTGGAGTCAGATTTTGTGAAGACCCTGATAGAACAGACGCCGCTTGGCAGAAGCGGGGCACCTGAGGATATAGCGAAAGCTGCTGTTTTCCTCGCTTCAGACGAATCGCAATGGGTAACGGGCGATCTGATTCTGGCAACCGGCGGACTTTATTGAGTCGTTTCGAAAAAAGCAGGGAGTAATTGATCTTTACTGGCCATTTAGGGGCTGCCTGAATAAGTGCAGCCCTATTTATTTCAAGATTTATATTGTCCGAATTGAATACAATCAAAAATGGCGGTAGCCGCCGGAGGGCATAAGCTCGATTTGGCCGTTTTTCGAGATTTCTATAACTCCGGGATTATCAGTAATTTCGCCTATCTGAAAGAGGCCATCGGGCAGCTTTTCAACGTTTTCGGGGCTACAGGCAAAAAGCAGCTCGAAATCCTCGCCTCCATTAAGGATGAGCCCGAGAGCAGTGTCGGGATTTTGAGCAAACTCCAGCAGTTCAGTTTCGAAAGGCAGTTTTTCAGCGTATATCAAGGCTCCGACATTGCTCATACGGCAAATGTGTGCGAGGTCTGAAGAAAGCCCATCGCTCAGGTCAATCATTGCAGTTGCCAGGTTTAGCTCAGAAAGTTTTCGGCCAATCTGAAGGCGGGGCTCGGGCTTCAGGTGGCGGTAAATCAATGGCGTTTGGGTTGGATCAGACAAGCTCAGCCGCTTGCCCTGAGAAAGAAGCATTAAACCGGCTGCAGAGCTACCTAAAGGGCCGGTTACGTAAATATAATCTCCGGGCTTTGCGCCTTTTCTCAGAATTGGCTCATCGGAGAGGCATTCACCAAGCACGATTGAATCAATAAAAATTTCTGAGTTGGTTTTGGAAATATCGCCTCCTGCCAGTTTGACTTCGAACTGATTGGCAAGGTCATGCCAACCTTCAAAGAACCTTTCAAGAAAACGAGCCTGCCATTGTACTTGGTTTATACCAACGGTTACCAGAGCAAAATTCGGCTTACCGCCCATTGCGGCAATATCCGAGAGTGAAACTGCCAAGGCCTTGTGCCCGAGAAGCTCAGGAGTGGTCCAGTCGAGCCGGAAATCTATTTCCTCAACAAGAAGATCTGCAGTAATTAATGTTTTACTTGAGGTGGATGGCAAAACGGCGCAGTCATCGCCAACGTATTCCAGGGAATACTTTTTCTTCAGGTTGCGGATAAACTCAAACTCATTCATTTACAATAGTTTATTGACATAACTTTAATTAGTACATAAAATAACTTCGAAACTAATATAAAGCCATTTAGCTTAAAGTCAATTATAAAGATGGCGCTTACTGCCCATTCAATTCCGGAGAAACTTTACTTCAAGATCGGCGAGGTCTGTGAAATAGT
>DATLZX010000273.1:0-6642 GCA_035573795.1 Pyrinomonadaceae bacterium
AACCAGAACGTCGCTTCCCGGCGGAGCACCTTTGACCGTAACCTGAAAGCTCGAATCACGGATAATGAAAAAGTAAACAAATCCGAGTACTGCCACAGCGAAAAAGAACATCGTCATCAGTCCCGCCGTTACCCAAACCCAGACCGGAATCCCGCCCTTTTGCTCAGAGGCAGCTTTTTCAGCAAGCTCTGAAGGCGTAGGCGGCAGGTTTTGGTATTTCGCCCTTTCAGCTTCCGGAAGCCGAAAATATGGAGTCGTTTTATTAGGTGCCGGCCCCCAGTCTCCGGATGAGCTGCCAAAATCGGCCGAAGCGTTTATGTTTGTCTGCGTCGCCCCCCAATCTGCCGGTGGCGGGGGCGAGGCGCTGCCCGGATACATCGTTTCACCAAAATCGGATTTCTTAGTATCTATTGGTTTTATGTTGGTAATAGTCTTGCCGAATTCATCCGGCGAAGGCTGAACCGGTATTTTGTAATTGGTCTTGGCCCAATCGGCATCAGATTGTGGGGTTTTTCTGTTAGAGGCGTCATTTTGAGGCAGACTGATGTTTGGCCTCGTTTTCGTGAAATCATCTGGCGGCGGATTGTTTTTGTAATCTGACACAGCTCTTGATTATGCCTCTGGTTAGCTCCGGCTGGTTGAAATTAAAACTTAAACTTACTGCAAATAGTTTAACATAGAAGTTTCTACTGCTGGAAAAAATAATTTCCTGGCCCGGAATTACGAGATGGCTTCCAGAATTACGAGGTAGCTAAATTGATTGCGGCGGGACAAATGATAACGGCAGGACAAATGATTACGGCAGGCTGCAACTGCTGACGCTAAAGATGATTTTTACTATTAAATCTTCAAATCTTTCCTGACAATACTGCCTGAATGAGAGTCCAACCCGGTTTAATTTGCTTTGATACTCGGTGGTTCAAATTTTTTCATCCTGATTTCCATGTTGCCATCGGCCAGGAGCAAGAGCCTTCGGGCATCGTATGAAGAGGAGTTCAAGGACTGATAAGACAGCAAATAGCGGTTTTTCCTCAATTCATCGCAGATGAATTTCGCTGCATCTTGTGCCTGATCAAAAGAAAATGCTTTTCCGCCTGTATCTTCGGTAAGCTTTTGTACGACAACAGATGCCTTTGGCTGATTTTTTCTGTAAACGCCGCCCGACCGGTCCTCAAGTTGCAGAAAATAAACCGTGATATTATTGCCAAGCAACATGTCGTGAATTTTATCAAAGCTTGTCTTGCTCCCGCGGTCGAGGCCGTCACCGATTACAACGATTGCTGTTTTCTTCGTGCCGGGCATAAGTGGCAAAAGCACTTCATTTACCGTTGCCGAAATGGCGTCGAATAGATATGGGTTGCCGCGTTTACGAAAAGTCGAAAGCGAGGATTCTATTTTTTTTGCATCATCGGTCCATTCCTGGATTATCTCGGGCTTTTCATCAAATGCAATGACAAAGAGTTGGTCTCCCTCGAAAATCTCATACGCAAACTCCATTACGGCAGCTTTCAATTTTTCAACGTCGGCTCCTACAGTTGCTGAATTATCAGCGAGCAGGACGATTCTGGAGGGCGAGGGGTCATAGGCGATATTCAATATCCGCTGTTCGATGCCGTTTTCATAAACATGAAAATTTTCCGGGTTTATCTTCAGCTCGCTGCCTTCAGGATTTTTTATCAAGACGGGAATTACGCTGCCGCTGTCTTCAACAGCGCGGGCGCTTCGCCTGGATTGGGAAAGAGCCTGCTCCGTTAATAAAAAGCAGACAGCGGCGATAGTTAATACAGTTAGGGATAATGTTTCAGGGCAAAAATGCCTGATTCTGCTAAGCATCTTTAGGATTTGATGCACCGTTAGCACCAGAGGTTGAATCGCTTTTTGCCGAGGCAGCCTCACTCTTTGCTTTGGTGCCGTTTGCTCCATTCGAACCGTTTTGCTTTCGGGCGTAATCCGTTATGTACCAACCATTTCCCTTAAAGGCAAAACCTGAAAGCGAAATCAGTTTTTCCAGCTCGCCGCTGCATTTTTCGCAGACAGTCAGAACCGGATCACTGAATGATTGAATTTTTTCAAAATATGCATTGCATTTTTTGCATTTATATTCGTAAATCGGCATAGGCTTATGAAATCATCCCCTTATAAAATCTAAAGAAATGATGAAAAGTAATTTTTAGCGTTTTTACTGAATTTTCTCGTATAAAGTTATAAAAAAACAGTTTTCGGGCAACCTGAAAGAATCAACAACTGTCGCTTTGCGGGATAAATGATTTGGGCACCAAATGTTAAGCAAAGAATTATTTCCTAAAAAAAACTAACTTAAAAGAATTTTGATTTACCTGAACTGCCCAAACAGTCCTGCTACCCCGATTTGACTGATTTTTGGCGATTCGATCCCTTGCTCTGCCACTTTCAATACCGAACAAGTAAATTTTTATCCAAGCGAGCGAGATCAAACCCGCATTGCAAAAGAGTTATACTTTCAATCCCGGACTGTCGTAATCCCGAGCTTTGCAACTATAGGCAGAAAGCCCAAGGCTACCCAAAATCTATATTTTCCATGAATTAAACCCTGTTTTTCAAGTTTTTCCAGGGCCTTTGCAAAAACTCAATGAGGCCTTTGCAAAAACTCACTGACTTTCCGAAAGCTCCCCAAGCTGCATTATCGAGAAACTTTTCAGACCGCAAGATTTAGACCGCAAGATTTTGTGCTTCGGCAGTGGCCGTCTTGCCCTGCTCATGTTCCTGTTCGGCCAGAAACCTTTCAGCGTCTATTGCGGCCATGCATCCGGTTCCGGCGGCGGTAATCGCCTGGCGGTAATACGAATCCTGAGCGTCGCCGCAGGCAAAAACTCCGGGAATACTCGTTTTCATCGAACTCCCTTCAGTTTTCAGGTAACCAACGGCATCCATTTCCAGAATTCCTTTGAACAGATCAGTATTTGGTTTATGGCCGATTGCTACAAAAAGGCCTTGGGTAGGGAACTGCTTCGTCTCTCCCGTTTTATTGTTGTAGATTTCGATATCCGTAACGCCGATTTCAGGCTTTCCGTTGATCCTTTTGACCTCGGTATTCCATAAAACGGTTATTTTTTCATGGCTGAGGACGCGCTCTGCCATTATCTTTGAAGCCCTGAATTCATCCCTTCTGTGAATTAGGGTTACCTTTGTTGCAAATTTTGTCAGGAAAAGGGCTTCTTCCATTGCTGTATCGCCCCCGCCGACAACGACCACTTCCTTGCCTCGGAAAAAGAAGCCGTCGCATGTAGCGCATGCCGAAACGCCGTTGCCGCCAAATCCTGCCGGAGTCGGCTCTTCGCCGGGAATTCCGAGCCATTTTGCGCTTGCGCCGGTAGCAATTATCAAAGCGTCAGTCGTAATAACCTTGCTGATTTCCGATGCATCAGGACTAGGCTTTCCAAAAAGAGTAAAGGGGCGTTTGCTTAAATCTACTCTGTCTATCCAAAGATCCATTATTTCAGTTCCGAAACGGATCGCCTGTTCGCGAAATTCATCCATCAGCATCGGCCCCAAAATTCCATTTCTGAATCCGGGATAATTCTCTACCTCAGTAGTTATCATTAGTTGCCCGCCGGGCTGCGGACCATCTATTACCAGTGGATTCAATTGTGCACGTGCAGTATATATCGCAGCAGTAAGCCCTGCCGGCCCGCTGCCCAGAATAACTACCTTGCGATGAGTTTTTTCTGTGTCCATATCTAAATATTAAAACGGCCAGCCAAAGAGCCGTTTAATCCTTCTCCATAATTAAATTATACGATTTAAGCCATAACTCTTGCGAATCGCCCGGAGGCAATAAAAGCAATCCGGTTTCGCAAATTTGCTATCTTGGCTCGCAAATTAGCCAAATGGCTGGCCATAGGGCTGCATTGCGAATTGGAAATAGCTAAACTTAACGTGATATTATGTTTGCACTCGGAGCTTGTGATAGACCGACCTCAGACAATGCTCACAATTATGAAGCCTCAATTCGAGGAAAAAAGATTCGCACTCAGAATGGCTTTGAGGCTGCCGATAGTTGTTTCAGGGCGGACGGCAGATGGAGCAGCCTGGAGCGAACCAACCGAAACCGACGATATTTCAACACTTGGAGCCCTTTTTCAATTGAACCAGAAAATCGAGCAGGGCGATGATTTATTTATCCGCTCGCACCGTCCCGACGGGGTTCCGGTTGAGGTAAGGGCTCGCGTGGTTCGCTTGTCCCAGGGAAATTATGGTACGACGCGCGTCGGCGTAGCTATACAGGATCCGAAAGAGAGTTGGCTTCGGCTATTCGTTGCCTGGATTGCAGATGACAATATCGAGGAAGGACGGGAAGAATAGCGCTTGATTTTAGGCTAATTAACTGTAGGCAAAACCGGTGTCCTTCCAAAGTTAAACAGTTAAACTAAATACTGTACTAAGCTAGATTAAAAAACCCTCCAATTGATTTTTTCTAGTACATACTCAGTGGAAGAATCTTGGATAAAAAATGCATATTTCGGGCTTTTGCGTATATTCTGAACAAACGAATGTAGTCTGACTTTTCAGGCAACTCCTGGTATCTAAGGCAGTTAGATAACTTGAGAAAAAATACTTCTGATTATTTAGGCAAACAGGCCGTCAGTTTTAAATAATAATTTTTAGAAAAGGTTTGAAGATGACAAAAGCAATTATGCAACAATACCAGACAATCTCTTTGGAATTACTGGACGCCGTAGCAATAATGACGATAAACCGTCCTGATAAACTGAACGCTTTGAACAGCGAGGTTCATCGCGAGGGAGTAGCTGCTTTGGACGAGCTACGTCACAATCAGAGCGTTCGGGTAGTTATCCTGACCGGAGCCGGCGAGAAATCCTTTGTTGCCGGTGCGGATATTTCAGAATTTGCCGGACAGTCTCCTGCCGGCCAGCGAAGCCTTTTCCATGAGCGGACTCTCTTTAATTCCATTGACCAATTTCCAAAGCCCATAATTGCGATGATTAACGGTTTTTGCCTTGGCGGCGGCAATGAATTGGCACTTGCCTGCGATATTCGCATTGCTTCGACAAATGCCAGGTTTTCACAGCCTGAAATAAACCTTGGCATAATGTGCGGCGGCGGCGGGACGCAAAGGCTCGCAAGGCTTATCGGCGAGGGAAGGGCAATGGAACTTTGCCTGACGGGAGACATGATAGATGCCGAAACGGCTCTGAAATACGGCCTTGTAAATTACGTATATCAACCGGAAGAACTCAGAGCGAAAACTCTGGAGCTGGCAAACAAGCTGGCCGAAAAGGCACCAATAGCCCTGCAGCTTACCAAAGAAGCCGTTAAATTCGCCTCGAGGTCGAATCTGGACGAAGGGCTTCGCCGCGAGGTTGACCTCTTTGCCATCTGCTTTTCTACCGAAGATAAGGAAGAAGGCGTTAAAGCTTTTCTCGAAAAAAGAAAACCGGTTTTCAAGGGCAGATAAGCACAAGGATAGATAAGCACAAGGACAGATAAGCACAAGGGCAGATAAGCAAAGCAAGTAGGCAAAGCCAGGCAAAATGAGGCGAAATCCGCACTTTTATCTGCACAAATAGACGGCCATAAAACAGATTAATATTTGCACGGCTTGACGCTTCGTTTGTTTTTAGGTAGATTCAGTCTTTGCCCGATTGTGCAGACAAGCGACTTTTTCAAATCGCACCTGCAAGAATTTGCCGATTCGGGCCGATTTTCAAAAAAGCTTGCTCGGTTATTGAAAAGCTTGATCCCGGAGCAAACTTCATTGAAAATGCTTTGAAAATGCCTGGCTTCGACAGATATGATCAGGCTTCACTTCGATAAATCAAGGCTTTACCGCGTTTTACACCGCATGGGGACGTAGCTCAGCTGGGAGAGCGCATGAATGGCATTCATGAGGTCAGGGGTTCGATCCCCCTCGTCTCCACCACCTTCTTCAAGTTTTCATTCGTACAGTTTCCAGGCAGATTATTTCAACAAGCTTTATTCAATTCGTGCGGTTTTTCGGATTGGTCATTTATTTTTCTGATTGATTTTATCTCCGAGGTTTTCTATTGGTGGCTGGTTGGCGTCGCTGATTAAGTAGGTCAGCCGCTTGCCGTCGAGCTGGAAATTTTTCCCGTTCCAGCGGTATCTGCTTTTAGTAAAAAATGACGGGCAGCAAAGCTGCTCTTCGTCTCCGGTAATCCGGCCGCTTTCGACGCTGCCGAAGATAAATCTGTCCTGCCCGAAAAGCTCTATTACCAGGCGGCCATCAGCTACGTAGATATTTTTTAGCCCGCCGTCTGCTCGATCGCCCGTCCTGAAATACCAGATTAATTCCGGTTTTTCATTTTTCCATTGGTAGATGTAAACGATCTGCGGTATAGCAGAGCCGCCGGTTTCAACCTTGAGGATAACGGCTGCTTCGCGTACGCCGTCGCCGTCTATATCGAAATACTTGGTTGCAACGTATGAAAGCCCGATTCTACGCTCAGCTTTTTTTACCGCCTTTTCTTCCGGGTCCATATCGTCAGTGATGTTTTCGAATACGGGCGGCTTTTGGCCGTTTTCCAGCGTAACTTCTTTAGCGTCAGGATGTTGCCACCCTCTCGGAAGCGGATAGGTAAAATTAAGGAAATCTACCTTACCGAGCGGTGAATTGCCCGGATC
>DATLZX010000274.1:0-5331 GCA_035573795.1 Pyrinomonadaceae bacterium
TATCCAGATTATTAAAAACTTGTCCCGAGACAAACTGTGATAATACCAAAAATATACAGAAATAACCAATTTTTACAGCCCTGATTCAGGAATATTCGCCGGTTTGCTTTAAACTGCAACCTGATATGAATCATATAAAAATCAAGTTATTCATCATATTTTATTATTCCTTTAATTTTATTTAGTTAAGCGTATCGCCCACTTTCCTGATTTTATCCGATCCAGCAAAAGTTAATGAGTTTCTAAGCTGATAAATTTCTGGCTTGCAACCTTATGATATTTGTTTGATTATTTCATTTAAGCATTTATCGTTTATCTACGTTTATTTGAGCGATTATTAAAAAACGGGTCAGCTATTTTTGTGTATCAGCCCACCGGACTGGCATCAGAGGCGAAATCGTCCGTAAGGTAATGGCAGGGCAGCCAATATGAGAAAAACGGTTATCGAAAAAGTTTTGATTATTGTAAAGCCTGAGGATGAGCGGGCAATGGAAACCGCTCAAAAACTCTCAGCCCGCCTTGCCCAGCTTGGAATTATAACCGCCTCCGATAGGCCGCTCTCTGTTGAAAACCTTGACCCCTCTAATAATGCATTGAAAGAAGGTCTCGATCTTGCAATAGTCCTCGGCGGTGATGGGACGATGATCTCAACCGCACGCTTTCTCGATGGCAGCGAGACACCTGTTCTCGGCATCAATTACGGCAGCTTGGGCTATCTAACAGAATTCAGGATCGAGGAGCTCGATCTGGCCCTCAATGCGGTTCTCGATGGCCGCTTTAATATAGATTCACGCGTAATGCTCCATGCCGAGCTTTGGAGCAATAACGAAAAAAAAGCTGAGGGCCGAGTCCTTAATGACGTTGTCATCAACAAATCTGCAATTGCACGCATTATAGAGATCGAAGTAAGGTTAAACGGTTTATATGTCAACGACTTTCGGGCAGATGGCCTGATCGTGGCTACGCCGACCGGCTCTACGGCCTATAACCTTTCCGCCGGCGGCCCGATTATTTTCCCTTCGATGAATGCATTGGTCCTGACGCCGATTTGCCCTTTTACGCTGACGAATCGTCCTATCGTCATCCCCGATGGGGCCGATATCGAACTTATCCTGAAAGATGAAAACGAAGGTGTGTTTCTCTCGCTTGATGGGCAGATCGGCTATGAAATGAAACTCGGTGATAAGGTCCTGATTAGAAAAAGCCAGACTGCATTCCGACTTATACAACCACCAAACCGCAATTATTTCGATGTCCTCAGAAACAAGCTCCGCTGGGGAAGATAGCCGATCAGCTAACCTTTTAGACTTTACCGGCAATTCGCTATTGAAAATCTCTAACCTTAAATTCAAAGCCAGCTAGCCATGAATGTTTTATAAAAAGTTTTATTGATAAAAATTTCTATGATTTAAACCTTGTTGATAAAGATTTTTCGTTCTTGAAAAAAATTATACGCCGTTGATTACCCCTTGCGCTTTCTTTTATTTTCCATTGGATGCCATAAATATTTATCCAAATTGCATTTTCCTTTTGTGTCGAATTCGATCCCCTCGCTTTCGAGCATTTTCTGTTGCAGGTTTATCGGAATTGTTAGTTTTCCTGTCGAGCATTTTCCGGCAGAATTTATCACTCTTTGCCAGGGAACATCTTCAAGCCCTGCTGAATGCATAACAAAGCCGACTGTTCGAGGTGTATAGCCCGCACCTAAAATCAAGGCAATCTGTCCATAGGTCATTACACGTCCTCTTGGTATCTTCCTGACTAATTTGAATACCTTTTCGCGATATTTGCTATCAACACCTCGGCTGCTTTTTTTTCTGACTTTTCGTGATTTCATTATTTACTGAAACTTTTTATTTTAGACAGGCTCGCTTTCGCATTATTTCCGATAATATTCAAAACAGTTAATACACTTTTCAAATTCCTTGAAAATTTAGTTCATTTCAACAAAATTTCAGTCCTCTTGGACAAGCACTGCCCTTACCGGCGCTCCGTCGCCGCAGCCTCCGTTATATTTCAACGGCAGGCAGATCAACTTGTAATCTCCCGCAGCTATTTCTCGTAAGGCAAGGCCTTCAACAATTGCAACTTCATTTTCGAGCAGCTTTTTATGCACCGGATGTCCGGCTGAATTTGCCGCCTCGATCGAAAGGTAATCAATCCCTACTAACAGAATCCCATCGTTGACGAGTTTCTCCGCTGCCGCCAGCGATAAACTGACGTAATCTTTTCTGAACTTGTCACCTCTATTCGGCGGCCAGAATTTAGAGTTCTCCGTCTTGAAGATAATTCTCCTTATCCCATCAAGCGGAGGTATATGGCTTGGGGTAATTTCTTTGACTCCCTCTGGCAGTTCTATTACCCTGCAATTTCCGATCAAGCGGTTTATATCAATCTCGCTCACGGTTTTTGCACCTTCTATGAAATGCGCCGGCGAGTCTATATGAGTTGCCGTGTGAACACCCAGGCTGATTTCAGTAACATTAGCTGCCGCACCATCAGAAATTTTTGCAAATGCGCTAATCCTTACCGAGGGGTCACCCTCATAGATAGGCAGATCTTCCGAGATTGGTACGGTTATATCGTAAATTTTCATTTTCAGGTGTCTGGTTATTCCAATGCCTTATTGAATCGCTTTCCTTAATTTTCAGTTACAGCTTTTATCACAATCATTATTTCTTTTTCAGTTATTACTTCTTTTTCAGCCACAGCTTCTTTTTCAGTTACTTATTTTTCTGCCCCTGCTGCGGATGATGATCGCATCTCCAATAGCCCTTTCGCCCTCTTTGTCTGATGGCTGGTTAACCACTTTTCCTTGTATAACCATGGTTGTCGAGCCTCCTCCATCCAGATTTATTGCGTCAACAGCACCAAGCGAGATAAGAAAATCGGCCAGATCTTTAAGTGAGATGCCGCCGCTCGATTCGCTCCGCCCATCTACAGTAACAAATAGAATTTCGCCATTTTTGGTAACTGCGGCAGCCGTTCGCGGATGGCGCGTTTCTGCAAATGATTTGCTGATTTTCTCGGCTTCGAATGTTAAATCCGGGCTACCGTCTTTTACCAACAACGAAGCTCCGTTTGTAATATCCTCAGCCTTGAAAACGAGTTTATTTGCCGCAGCATCAACTTGCTCGATATTAGAAACCACTGCAGCCCTTTTCGATTTTTTTATTTGAGCCCAGATTTCCTCTGCCTTTTGCCCTTTGGCTGCAATTACAAACCCATTGCAGGGTATCCTGAAATTCGCCTCACCACGAGCTACGCGCCTTATCAAAGAACTAGAAACCGAGACAAGCAATGTCTCCGAATCGCTCAATACAGTTGGATGAAACTCTGGTGTAAAAATAATTATTTCATCCTTCTTCAGCTCTCTGTTGATTCCCGATACTCTGAATTTTTTCCGCCCTAATATCAGGGTAGTTGTTGTACGAATGCGGGCAAACTTCAAATGCGTCCGGCCTGCATTATTTATCAACAGTGCAGCCCTATCATTGACCGAATCACTTAAAAGCTTGCCGTCAATCTGCAGAACTCCTGCCGGCTCTCCCAGGTAAAGGCTTTTATCCAAACGAAAAAAACCACCGTTTATTGCCGCTGTTGCCTGCCAGCGCCGCGAGATCGAGGAAGTCGTCTCAGCTCCTATCACAGCATCCTTTGCATGGACAACGTCAACCCTTGCCATTTTCGGATTGACCCGCAGTATATTGACCCTGACGGCCAGCCCTGAGATTGTCTTTATTATTTCTACATGCTCAATTCCTGGAGCAACATTGTAATATTGCTGGCCGATGGTAAATGTATAGAAAAGTGCAATTTCAGCAATTAATACTAAAACCTGTTTCGCAAGTCTTACGAACTGTAGCATAAGATATTGTTATTAAATCCTTTAGAGCTGTAACAATCGAATATTAATCTTGCTTGCACCGGTTTTACAAAAGGCCGCTTGATATTTCTAGAGCTTTACGGCGACAGCTCGATTTCGAAAGCTCTAATCTGCAGCCTAATTTCGAAAGTTTCTTTTATAAAAGCTTATTCTAGACCGCTTAAATTCGACAGCATTGTTTTAACAGCTTAATTTTTATTGAGATGCAGATAAATGAACGCGTAATCAGGCTCAACAATCGTCCTATTCTTGAACGTGCAAAGTACGTCCTTTATTGGATGCAGATTTTCAAACGCATCGAATACAATCATTCGCTCGTTTGGGCTATTCGCCGCGCAAATGAGCTCAACCTGCCTTTGATCGTCTATGAGGGGTTGAAATATTACTACCCGTGGGCAAATGACCGCCTCCACACCTTTATCCTTGAAGGCGTTGAAGAAAAACGGCTCGGATTCGAAAAATTAGGCATCCGGTATATTTTTTACCTGCAGGAAAACAGCAAATCGCCCCGTAACGTTGTCGCCGAGTTAGCCCGTGATGCTGCATTGATTGTAACAGATGACTACCCTTGTTTTATCATCCCGCAGCATAATAAGCGCATTGCAGAGCTTTCGGATATCGCAGTCGAAGCGGTTGATTCCACCGGAATTATTCCAATGTCCAAATTCAAAACCGAAGAATATGCCGCCTATACAATTCGCCCAAAAATAAATAAATTGCTTCCGCAATACCTTGTGCCCTTCAGAGAAGAAAAAGTAAGGCATAGTTCCCTAGCGCTAAAAATTGATTGTCCGAGAAACGATGTTAACGCTGCAAATATCCCAAAACTTGTCTCTGCCTGTGATATAGATCATTCCGTACCGCCTTCAGCCCATTATAAAGGCGGACGCAAACAGGGCCTTAAACGACTGAAAAAATTCATTGATGAAATCCTACCTAGGTATCATGAAACCCGAAGCAAACCTGAGATTGACGGATCGTCCAGGCTGTCTTCCTACCTGCATTTCGGCTATATCTCGCCGCTCGAAGTTGCTCTGGCTGTGAAATCCGCAAAGGCTCCGCAACCTGCTAAAGCCGCCTTTCTCGAAGAGCTGATCGTACGGCGAGAACTTTCTTTCAATATGACGCGTCATAACCCGAATTATGACTCGCTTGATGCCTTGCCGGAATGGGCGAAAGAGACAATGCGTGAACACATTGAAGACGAGCGACAATTTATCTATTCACTCGAACAGCTCGAGGCCGCCGAAACCCATGATGAGCTCTGGAACGCGGCACAAAGAGAAATGCTGCAAACAGGCGAAATGCATAATTACATCAGAATGCTCTGGGGCAAAAACGTAATTGCCTGGAGCCGCTCTTATGAAGAGGCCTTTGCAACGCTTGTCCACCTAAATAATAAATACTGCCTGGATGGCCGCGATCCCAACTCTTATGCCGGCATT
>DATLZX010000275.1:0-4655 GCA_035573795.1 Pyrinomonadaceae bacterium
AAAATGTTTTCATTTATACAACGGAAGGAAAGAAAACAGACATACTGGATGAGAATCCAGCAGTTTGCCTACAAGCCGAGATTATAGAAAACAACTCGAATTGGAAAAGCGTGATGGTTTTTGGCAAAGCCAAAAGGCTGACTGAAGAAGAAGAAAGACAAAAGGCAATCGATAAAATTCTTGAGACTAATCCAAACCTGACACCTGCAATCAGCATTCGTTGGATTGATATGTGGGTTAAGGAAAACATTGAAGCAATATATTGCATCGAGCCTGACACAATTACCGGAAGGCGAGCTTTTGATAGAAAATAATCAAAAAATTCTTTTGACGATATTAACTAATCTGGGTTCAAAAATTGATATTTTTAATAAAAATCATTTGCAGTTATTTTTTTCAATAATTAGGCGAAATGTTGTTGCTGCCGAGCAGTGCATTTCATCTAATTTTTATCTAATGAAGATTTTCATTACCAGCAATTGCAGCAAGCCGATGAGCAGGAGCAAGATCATTGGCGAGATATCAAACATTCCTATCGGAGGAATTATGCGCTGAAATGGCAGCATGATCGGATTGGTAACCCGGTTTACCCAGCCAAAAAAACTTCTGCGGTTGAAGACAAACCATTGAGACAAAAATCTCAGGAATATCAAAAGCACAAGGAAACTGAGCAGGCCGTAAATAATGAAACCGATGATTACGCTGATGCTGCCGATAGCTGTTCCGTAGATCAACCCATCAATTACGTAAAAAGTTCCTTCTATTACATCGAGGGCAAAATAAGTAATCAGAAAAGCAATGAAAAGCGTCAGCAGCGGTGCATACCGCGTATTTATTCCGTAATGTGAAAAAAACCTTGCGGCCGGATATACCCATCGCTCGGTAATACGATTCAACTTGTATCCAAGCCGGCCTATGCTGCCAAATGGGTTTGGATCAGCTAAAGTTATCAACAGCCTGGCCAGCAGCAGCAGTGCGATTAAAGAGAACGCAGACCATAAAATGAGCCGTATAATCGGATAAACAATTATCGAAAACATAATAGAAACCTTGAAATATATTTTCCCACAAAATCAATCTTATCGGCTAAGCAAATTTTCTTTACAGGCTGAATTTATCCTGCTACGCCGGAGCCTCCGAGAATAACAAACTGAAAAAGTCTCGATTTCTGCCGCAGCCTTGATCAATGATAAAATCTCACATTATGAGCATAAGGAAATCGCTTGGTTGCTTTTCTATCTTTTTGTCTCTTTCTTTGGCGGTTACTTCCTGCGGTTCCGGTTCATCGGATAAACCCGCGTCAACGAATTTATCTTCAACCAATACAGCCGCTGATACAACATCGAAATCCGGTTATACGGCGGATGTTACTAGTTTGCCGACGGAAATAAACGCGGGGCAGGAATCCACGCTCAACATCAAGTTAAAAGGCCCTACAGGCGAGGTGATAAAAAACCTTGAAATAGTGCATGAAAAGCCGCTTCATCTTCTGATAGTTTCCAAAGATCTATCAGAGTTTTATCATCTGCACCCGGAGCCGGCCTCGGACGGTACTCTGCAAGTCAAGCAAACCTTCCCTTACGGGGGCGAATTTCGGATGTATCTTGACTTCAAACCGCAGGGTGGTGCGCAGACCGTTCTGCAGAGAGATTTCATCATACAAGGAAACAAGCGGCCGCCGGAGCAGCTTGTGGCTGACACTAAGTTGGAAAAAGAGGTTGACACGATTCGTGTAAGCATGAAGCCGGATGCAGAGTTAAAGGCAGGGAAAGCTTCGATGATCGGTTTTGAGGTTTTTGACAAGACAAGCGGCAAACCTGCCCTTGACCTTGAAAATTACTTAGGTGAGCTTGCGCATTTCGTCGTGATCAGTGAAGACCTTGCAGACTTCGTCCACGCTCACCCAATGACGCAAAGTGAACACAATACAAGCAGCAATGAAAATAGCAGCCACTCAATGAACGGGCACCCTCACCCTGAAGGCGATGCCGCGCATGATAAAGAAAATTCCGCCAGCAAAACCAATAAAGTATTTGCACACATTGAATTTCCCCGCCCGGGGCTTTATAAAATCTGGGCGCAGTTTCAGCGCCAGGGCAAGGTAATCACCGTTCCTTTCGTTGTCAAGGTAGAAAAATCTTCTGACAGTACGGTAAGCCTCGAGGCTCCGCAAGGCTCTATCCCGATACGTGTTGATTCAAATGGATATACGCCAAACAAAGTCGGGCTTAAAAAAGGAGAAACTGCGCGGCTTGCTTTCATCCGTGAAAGCGACAAAGGCTGCGGTGACGAGGTTTTGATTCCCGCGCTTGGCATAAGGCAACCGCTTCCCGCAGGCAAGGTTACTGTAATAGAAGTTACACCGGATGCGGCAGGCAGCTTTGAATTCACATGCGGAATGAAGATGTATAAAGGCCAGCTGAATGTTTCTGAATAAAAAGCGCGGCGATGCGAATTTTGCGGCTGAGGTAATTTTGATCTCTTGAAAAGCGGGCTAGCGCTGCCTTTCGCCAAAGATTGCAGTGCCAATGCGAACGAGTGTCGCTCCCTCTTCAATCGCGATTTCGAAATCGCTGCTCATTCCCATCGAGAGCTCGCCGCGGCCATAAAAAAGGTTTTGTTTACTAAGGTGGTCTCTTAGCTCACGCAGTCTTTTGAAAAATGGCCGAACCTTTTCCACATCTTCGAAAAACGGCGGGATCGTCATCAGGCCAGAAAATCTGAGGTTACTAAACCGGGCGAGCTCTTTTGCAATTTCCTCGGCCTCATTTATCGAGACGCCGCTTTTTTGCTTTTCGTTGCCAACGTTAACCTCTAAAAATATCTGCAGGCCTTGTTTTGATTCCTCTTTGCAAATCCTATCAAGGCGGCTGGCAAGCTCAAGCGAATCAACGCTTTCGATTACATCAAAAAGCCTTACGGCGCGCCTGGCTTTGTTTGATTGCAGATGTCCGATCAAATGCCACTCGGCCGCTTTTCCGATTTCATTTATTTTCGGTTCTGCCTCCTGGACGCGGTTCTCACCGAATATCAATTGCCCGGCAGTTATGGCCTCCTTTATCTTAGCTGCCGGATGCGTCTTGCTGACGGCAACGAGCTTTATCTCCTGCGGATTGCGGCCGCAGCGCTCGGCCGCTTGGCGAATCCTCTGCCAAATCAACTCCAGCCGATCCTTTATTACTGACCTCAATAGAAACTAACCTCTCTTTGATTTGATTGATGCCAAGCTGCCAAGCCTAATCGCTGGTTAAACAAGTAATTTGCAAAAAACCCTTGCGAATCAAACTCTGCATATCCAGATCAATTTAGGCCATTGCTTGAGCGGCAGCTCTAGCCAGCCGATTTCCCCATTTATTTGAATAAATTTCAGCGAGCTTTACACTATCTGTTCAAGCTGTTTCAACGAAGATAAGAAACCCGCTCATTATCCAATAAAAATAAAATCACACGCACAAAACGTAAGATTTGCTCAATAAAACAAAGCCCGGCTTTTGTATCTATAAGCCCCAGCTTAACGCCCTCGCTCGAAAATATAGGTTATTAAAACAAAGCCCTTTTGCAAACCCCAAGCCCTCATGGACGATTTACCCACGGCAAAATTGCGAACCGAAGCCAAAAACTTGAATTTATGCCTTAGGAAAAGTAATATCTTAATTCGCCCATCTTTAAGCGGACGTGGCGGAACTGGTAGACGCGCAGGTCTCAGAAGCCTGTGGCCGCAAGGCCGTGGAAGTTCGATTCTTCTCGTCCGCACCAAAAATTTCAATTTCACTGCTCGACTTCATCATGCATTCCCCAACTTCATCAAAAGTTTCTCTAAAAACTCTGCCTTAGTAAATTACCTCCCCTAATCGTACAGATTCACAATCTCCGCCTGTTTTTCTTTTAAGGCCACGCTATTCGGCAAACGTCCCCCTAATTGCAAAGATTCACATTCTCAGCCTTCTTCCCTGCCAAGGCTATCCTATCCGGTAGCCTCCCTTTTATTGCACAAACCTAAATTCCCGTCGTCTTCCCTGCCAAAGTTATCCAGTTCGGTAAAACATCCCTCAATCGTATAAAATCACTTTCTCCGCCTGACCCGGCCAACCCTCATTTACCTGTTTTTCATTCTTGCGCCAAGAAGGATTTTGCAGTTATAACTAATAAATCAATGACTATTTACTTTTTGTTTATTTAACTTTTCGCCTGAATCAATGTCTCTTTATTCCTTTATTTATTTCATTTTTTGCATGAATCAATGTTTCTTTAATACTTTGTTTACTAACTTTTCGCCTTAATTAATGTCTCTTTATTTCTTTGTTTATTAACCTTTCACCTGAATCAATATTTATTTAATTTTTTGTTTATGTCACGCAAAAGCTGAATGCACCTAACGAACCTTTTGATAAAATCAAAAAAGCGCGTCGCCGACCACGGCGAGGTTTTCACCCCGCCCTGGCTGGTGGAGGCCATGCTCGACCTCGTCAAAGGCGAAACCGAGCGAATAGATTCACGCTTCCTGGAGCCGGCCTGTGACAGCGGCAACTTCCTGGTGGCCGTCCTGCGCCGCAAGCTGGCCGCGGTGGAACTGAAATACGGCAAGTCCGATTTCGAGAAGCGGCACTACGCGCTGCTCGCCCTCATGTGCTGCTACGGGATCGAACTCCTGGCCG
>DATLZX010000276.1:0-8705 GCA_035573795.1 Pyrinomonadaceae bacterium
GCGATAATAATCACGAGTAAGGCCCGTTACGGCAAAAAAGCGCCAATCTGGCTTACAGCGGATCTGCTCCGCAGCTTTTTGCCGTGTTTCTTCATTTTCAAATATACCAAAAACCGTACTGCCGCTGCCGCTCATCAATGCCGTAACAGCACCGGCATCCAGTAAAATCTGCCTGGCTTCACTTATCTGTGGAAGCCTTTCGGAAACAATGCTTTCAAAGTCGTTAAACAATTGAAAGCCATTAGAATCCATTATACCGTCATTTGAACGGTAAACGGTAAGATTATTGTTTTCAACTGATGATGTCAAGTCAGAAAGTGCGGTTTCGGACCGCGCTTTTCGCCGTTCAGAGAGCCATTTATAAGCTTCTCCGGTTGAAACGCTAACAGCTGGCCAAATAATCAGGTAAATCCCGCTTACATCGGAGATTTGCTCGATTTTTTCACCCCTACCGGTGATCCTGCAAGTGCCGCCGTTGAAAAAAAACGGAACATCCGATCCAAGCTGTGTCCCTAATTCGCATAATTCGTGTAGGCTTAGCCTGAGATTCCATAATCTGTTCAATCCAATCAATGCAGCGGCAGCATTAGATGAGCCGCCACCCAATCCTGCCCCGACTGGGATCGTTTTCGTTAAACAAATTTTTGCACCGTTTTTAACCTTGCAATGATCCGCTAAAAGCCTTGCAGCCTTTATGACTAAATTATTTTCATCTGCGGGCAGAGAGGCCCCGGAAATCTCAAGCTGTATTCCGGACTCAGATTCCATGAAATTTATGTCGTCAGCCAGTGATATCGTCTGCATGATGGAGTCAATCTCGTGAAAACCATCATCTCTTTTTTCGAGCACAAAAAGATTGAGATTGATCTTGGCAAAAGATGGTAAATTTATCTCAACCATAGAGCTGACAAGCTTAGAGCTGACAAGGCGCGTTAAAATCTAGGCCTGAAAATAAGCCAAAGATAAAAGTTATCAAAATTTTAGTGTGGATTGAAATTTTGCTACAGATTGACCAGATAAGAAAACAAAACAGCAACAAAGGTTCTACAGTGAGCTTTCAATTTCAAGCAACAACACTTTTTCTCAGGCAAAAAAAGGCAGTTCTTTTAACTGCCTCGATGCCAAGCTAAATAGCGCTTCTTCCAAATGAAGAATATTTGTACTGTACTTTCGCTTTGCGGGTTTAAATTCTTTTATCTCAATATAAAAACTTGGGTAAAGTAGATAGTTCCATCCTCTGCAATTGCGGCGCCGATGCCAGTCTGATTCCATTCCCGATTGAGTAGATTTTGTTTATGCATTGCAGATAGCAACCAGCGTTTGACCGCAACTGCTGCCGGATCATCGTAGCCGCGGATATATGCTATATTTTCACCTATCGCCATCCAATTAGTTATCCCAAGCTGCATTGCGCGATCATCAACATACTTGCCCTCAAGGTCTTTGTGGCTGAAAAACCTGTTTACAGCCATATTTTCCGCATGAAGCCTGGCCAACTTTGCCAAATCATCGCTCCAGACCAAAGGCCTGGCTCCGGCTTGCACCCGCTCAGAATTTCCAAGCTCAAACACCTTCGCCTCAAGCTCGGATATGAACTTTGAATTATTATTATCACGATTTTGCAGGCTCGAAGGTTCAGTATTCTTACTCGTTGGGCCGCTCTGCGCCGAAAGGAACTTTCTGTTGGAAATATTGTCAGCAATGCCGGTATTGCCTGCAAAAAGCAAATAATTCGGCAAAGTAAGGATGATTGCCAAAAGAGCAACCCAACGGCTCGGATTGAACTTATTGAAAAAACTCTTGATACTTGTGGAAAAATTTTTTAGTGGCAAGGCAACCTCACTTCGGCAGCCGAACTCGACCAAGGCCTGATCTATCGGCTTTGCCACGGATGAATTAAATTAATTCACCCAGCGACCTTTTCGGATAAGGTTTATAAACTGTGCAGGAAGCAGAAAAACTCAAACTCTTCCCTATTAATATTATACGCTTATATCGAGTCTGAATCCAGAAATTCAGGGCAATTGAAAATTTCACCTAGACAAGCAAATCCGAAAAATAAACCGACATCAGAAAAATTGATTCACACCGGCAGATTCAGCAAAGCAAAAGGGCTGCCCCGAAAAGGACAGCCCTGATTTTTGCCGAAAGGAGTAAAAATTTGTTTAACTAACTTCCCATCGGGCGGGGCGTAGTTGTTTTTTGAGCCCTGGCACGCCGGCGATTTCGCTTGCGGGCATTGGCAGATTTAAGCTTACGCTTTTGGCTCGGAGGAATGAAAAAAGCGTGCTTTTTCAGATCTTTGATTATTTCTTCGGAAATAACCTTTCTTTTGAAACGCCGAAGCGCGTTTTCAATTGGTTCGTTTTGATTAACAACGATATAAGCCATTCGTTTATCTCACCTCCTTTCGGCCAAAATTTTTAGCAGTGACACAAACTAATATTAAAGACACGGATTCATAAAAAAATCAAGTTTAATTATGTAATTGGATGATTTGCAAAGTATTTATAATTACTTTTCGAGAGGCTTTGCCAATTGCATAAAAACCGCTTACAAGAACTACTCTGTTTGGGCGGCGTTGTCGTTTGCAGGGCTGTTATTCGCCGCAAGCTGCCTCTGCTTTTCAAAATGTATGAAAACCTCCCTGGCAGCAAAGCTTCCGATAATTGCCGCAAGCTGCTCGAGACTTGCTTTCGCAACCCTTTCAACTGACCCAAATTCCTTGAGAAGTTTCTTTTTTCTTTTATCGCCAATTCCGGGAATGTCGCTCAATTCAGAAGAAAAATCTCTTTTCTCCCTTCTTTTACGATGAAATTCAACCGCGGTGCGGTGAGTTTCTTCTCTGATTTCAAGTATCAAGCGAAAAGCATCCGAATGGCGGTCGAAAGGGATTGGTGAGTTTTCCCTACCGCGTATCAATAGATGCGAGATCTGGTTATGCTTTTGAGGTGGCTTTACGAGGCCAATCAGTGTAATCTGCTCCAGGTTTAGATCGTCCATTGCCCTAGCCGCTGCTGAAAGCTGGCCACGGCCTCCGTCAATGAAAATCAGCCTTGGCAATTGGCCGCCTTCCTCCAGCATTCGCTTGTAACGGCGATAGACAGCTTCATACATCGAAGCGAAGTCATCCTGACCTTCAACAGTCTTTATGATAAACCTGCGATAGAGGCTGCGGGCGGGCCGGCCGTTATCATAGACGACGATTCCGGCAACGGTTTCAGAACCTGAAATGTTTGATATGTCGAATGATTCTATCCTGTCCGGGAAATGAGGCAGCTCCAACGTTTCCTGCATTTCTTCCAGAACACGCTTTGTGTTCGGCTTCAAAATACGGAAGCGCTGCTCAAAAGCGAGCTTTGCATTGGCTTCAACCAATTCGATCAAGTGTCGCTTTTCTCCGATTTTTGGATGAAAAATTCTTACCCTGCGCCCTTTTCGTTCACTCAAAAGCTTTTCCAGAGCTTCCCTGTCTTCGAAATCGTTGGGGACGTGAATCTCCAAGGGGACGTAATCTGTTGAATAATATTGCAGCAGAACTTCGCCCAAGAATTGCGAGGGATCAAAAGAATCGTCCTCCGGCAAATCCTCCCAGTAGAATTCTCGCCTGCCTACAATTCTCCCTTCACGCATTGTAAACAGCTGGAGTGCAAGCAGTTGGCCTTCTCTATAAAAGCCGAAAATATCAACGTCGCGATCAGCCGTATAAGCCATTTTCTGCTGCTCGCTCAAAGCCAAAACCGTATTTCTGAGATCACGATATTTTGCGGCCAATTCATAGTTGCCCTCATCGGAAAATTTCCACATCCTTGCTTCCAGCTCGTCAGCAAGTTCCCTGTTTCGGCCTTCCAGAAGCTTTTTTACGTCCCGTGCAGCCTCAGCATACTCTGCTTTCGTACAAAGCCCTTTTACGCAAGGGCCAAGGCATCTCTTCAGATGATATTCAAGGCAAGGACGCGTCATCCTGCCATCAATTTCGATATCACAAGTCCTCAGCTGAAACGTTCTGTTTACGAGGTCCAACGTTTTTCTGGCCAGCGATGCCGGCAGCATAGGGCCGAAATAATTGGCGCCGTCGCGAACAACCCTTCTGGTGATGACAAGCCTTGGGAACTCTTCATTTGTGAGTTTGAGGTGAGGATACTGCTTGTCATCTTTCAGCATTACATTGAAACGAGGTTTATGCTTTTTGATCAGGTTAGATTCCAAAACCAAAGCCTCGACCTCATTGTCAACTACAATTACCTCAAAGTCGGCAATGTTTCTGACCAGTTGCCTGGTCTTGTAATCCTGGTTTTTTGAACTTTGGAAATAAGAGCGGACTCTGTTACGTAAATTTTTTGCTTTGCCGACATATATTATCCTGCCCGCAGAGTTTTTGTGCAGATATATACCGGCCCGCTGCGGGAGTGATCTGAGTTTTTGTGCGAGTTTCTCCTGGATAATACTGCTATCGTTGCCTGCAATCACAATTAAATTTTAACTTTTTTCAGCGAGAGGTTAGAATGGCAGAGAGCGCTTTTTTCTTGAGAAGTTTTTATTTTTATTTATTTAATGATTTTTCGTGTGCCTGGGTTTTATCCTGCGTTTCAACATAAAGCCTAGATAAAGCTATACTTTAGCCACTTTCCCCAAAATTATCACCAAATCCAAACCTGGCAGAATTGCAAATCTCACCCTGAATTGAAAAACAGTTTCAGGCTAGGTATAAATTTTTAATGGTATGCAAACCGTAGTTACAGAAAATCCGATACTGGCAGCAGAGATATTAAGAACCGGAGGCTTGGTTGCGTTTCCAACCGAGACTGTTTATGGGCTTGGAGCCAAAGCCCTAGACGAGACCGCTGTAAAACGTATTTTCGAAGTGAAACACCGCCCACAGGATAATCCGCTGATAATACATATTTACGACTTAAGCCAAATAAATGAATTGATTGAAGGATTTCCTGAAAATGCACAGAAACTCTGCGAGCGATTTATGCCGGGCCCGCTTACGGTTGTTTTAAACTGTAGCAAAGTAGTTCCGAAAGAAGTAACTGCGGGTGGAAATACGGTTGGTATCAGAATTCCGAAAAACGAAACCGCTCGAAAATTTTTACGTGCTGCAAATGTGCCTGTTGCCGCACCATCTGCAAATCTTTCAGGAAAGCCAAGCCCAACTACATATCAGGCAGTTCTGGAAGACTTGGACGGAGCGATTGAATGCGTATTGAAAGCAGAAGCCTCTGAGCTTGGCCTTGAATCAACCGTGGTTGATTGCACAACGACGCCATTTACCCTTTTACGGCAAGGTGCGATTCCGATCGAAGAACTGCAAGAGGTTGTTGATGAAATAGTTACGTTAGACGAAGCCTCGAGCGGGCTCGCCAGAAGCCCCGGACTCAAGCATAAGCACTACTCACCACAAGCCAAAGTACGCCTGATAGATTTTCCGCACCAGATACCTGACCTGCCCGGCTCAGCCTATATCGGGCTGACAATGCCAAATGTGAGGTTTTCAAAATCTTATATTGCGGCCGATCTGGAAGATTACGCCCGATGTCTTTATGAGTTTTTTCGTGAATGCGACAGACAGAGCATCCAAATCATTTTTTGCCAGACAGTACCGAGAAAAGGTATCGGGGCAACGATCATGGATAGGCTTGCAAGAGCTGCCCGCGGTTCATAAATTGCTTTAATTATTTTCCCGTGATTCAGCATCCGATGAACCGGCGTCTGTTGACACAAAATCAGAAACGCTTACAGCAAATAAACTGTATTGTGCATTTGTGGCAAGCAGCCTTTTATTGAAATTTTTGTCCTCTTCAACCTGCTTTTTGTATTCATTTGGCACTAAAACAAGCAGTGGCTTACCCTCGCTCTTGGCTAATTCGTAGATTTCACTTGTCCCGTAGAATAAATGCTGGCCACCATCCCTGTTCCTAATCAATCGTCCGGCGGCGTAAAACTCCAGATTATGTTCGATGGTATGAAGCCCGGCCAATCTGCTTTCAAGAAATCCTTCTCGATCGGCGGCCTCGACCAAACTTTTGACCGATTCGTCTGCTGCAAATCTTGGTACGACAAAGGTCAATAAAACCGCAGAAACTATGAAAACTGCCGCAGCTAATGAATAAACAAATAACAGTTTCGAAAGCTTACCATTGACAAATTTTCTTATCTCTATTGCGGCAATAACAATCGCAGGAGGAACAGCAGGAAGTATGTAACCCGGCAGCTTTGACCCGGAAAGTGAAAAAAAGACTAGAGGTATCGTTATCCAGATAATCAAATAAAGCTTGAGCGAATTAAGCCCGAAATTTTCTGAGGGGCCTTTTTCAGCAAAAAGCCTGCTTTTCCAAATTTCCCTTATTGAGCGATAAATACCGACTATAAAAAACCAAGTCCATGGAAGTAGCATCAATGGCAAAACCCATAGGAAAAAATAGAATGGCTGAGGGTGTAGATACTTATTAGAGGTGTATCTGACAAAGTGATGCTGAATTATGAATTCATCAATGAACTTCCATCCATGTATCAGATACATCGGCAAAAACCAGATAGCTGATACGGCAATTGTAATAAATGTTCCCCAAGCAAGGGTTTTGAAAAAATTTCTTGCGATTATCGGAGAAGCGCTTTTTTCCTTACGTGCAAGAAACCAGCTTGTGGCTTCAAAGACCGCAGCAATGGCAAAAGGAAAAATGATGCCGACCAACCCTTTTGCTAAAACTGACAAACCCGAAAAAAAATAGAAACTGATCAAGGCCCAACTGCCTGCCCTACCAGTTTTCCACACATAAAAACACAGCAAACTTGCTGTCAAAGGAAACGTCAGGACGATATCGAAACTTGCACCTCTGGAAAAAACGATCAGACCTATTGTCGAGGCAGCGGTTACCGCCAAAAGGTCGGAAAAAGCTACTTCTCCGAACTTTTGCTTGTTTAAGCCGTAAATTTCGTTTGTAGCCTGCAAGCCAATATTTTTGCCAAAAAGCCAAAGGGCGCAGATTATGAGCAATCCAAAAGTTGCGGGGCCGAGGCGGGCTGCAAACTCGCTGACGCCAAATGTCCTGAATGAAATTATTTCGAGCCAATAAAGCAGGACCGGTTTTTCGAACCAGGTAAATCCTCCAAGCGTTGGGGTTATCCAATCGCCCCGCTCAAACATCTCTCGCGCTACCTGGGCATACCTTGGCTCATCGGGGCCAAGCAACGGAATCGTCAGCCCGTAAAAATAAAAGAGTGCAAGGGTTACAAATAAAATCCCCCTGATAACGGAGTTTTTTCTCAAAAAAGACAGCATCTTGTCTGCAAAGTTAAATCAGATTTCAAATACTAACCCTAAAGATGTAAAGTATTGCTAAATAACACTTCGCATTCAAATCATGAGAGAGAAAAAATTAAAGGCAGCAGTTATCGGGACGGGAAGCCTTGGGATTCACCACGCCAGGAATTTTCATGAATTTTCTGCAGAGGGCAGGGTTGAGCTTGTAGGCGTTTGCGACATTAAAAAAGAGAATGCTTCTAAAGCAGCCGAGCTTTATCAAACAAGTTACTCATTGGACTGGAACGAACTGCTTGAAAAAGTAGATCTCGTAAGTATCGCTACCCCGACGAATACTCACTGCGAGATTGCAACCGCTTTTTTGAAAGCAGGCAAACACGTGTTGGTTGAAAAACCCATAGCAGGATCTTTGCCAGAGGCAGAGCAAATGATAAATGCCGCAAAACAAAGCGGGGCTAAACTCATGGTTGGCCACCTGGAGCGTTACAATCCGGCTATGGTAGCACTTCGCCCGTATGTAACAACACCGCTTTATTTCGAAATACATAGAATATCGCCTTTTCCTAACCGTTCTTTGGATGTAGATGTCGTGTTAGATGTAATGATCCATGACCTTGATGCCGTGCGTTGGTTGGTAGGAAATGAGGTCAAGGTGAAAGAGATAAGAGCGGTCGGCATCCCGATAATTTCTCAAAGAGTGGATGCGGCAAATGCCAGAATCGAATTCGAGAACGGGGCAGTTGCTAATATCACGGCTTCAAGAGTGGGAACTGAAAAACTCCGTAAAACCAGGTTTTATCAGCCTAGTTCATACGTCGTCCTTGATTATGCAACCAAATTTGCTTCTCTTACCTCGCTCAAACCCGGCGCCGATAACCCTTTACTTGGGATAAACATAAATCGTTTGGAAATAAAAGACGTCGAGCCGCTCAAAGCCGAGATTGACGCATTTTTAACATCCGTCGAACAAGACACAACTCCGCCGATTACCGGCGAAGACGGGAGAGCTGCTTTGGAGCTTGCAATAGGAGTCCTGGAGCAAATTGATAAACATTGGAAGCAAATTGGGTTGAATAATGCAGCCTAAAGGGCTTTTCGTGCTTGGTTGATCCGTAACCTTACAGAAAAAAACAAAGCCTCCGGATTTGCGGAGGCTGAAAATAAGATTGGGCCTATAGTCAATTCTTACTGAACTTCAACATAGTCGCCTGTATGTATCTCCTGCGCGGTCCTGACTATTACGGCTGTAGCAGTCCTTTCCTTCACGTTCAGAATTACTGCCTCTCCGACTACCTTGCGAATCAATTTAGGCCTGTCTTCTTTGGCCTTTTCGGTTGTAACCACGCGTCCGTCTGCTGTTTGCCCCGATTTACGGGCAGCCTGATTAGAAAATCTTCCGCCGCGGTAGGCAAAACTCTGAAAGCCTTCCTGCCTAGCC
>DATLZX010000277.1:0-14596 GCA_035573795.1 Pyrinomonadaceae bacterium
CCTACAACATTTGATCGGGGAGAATGGCGATGGTAAACCGTTTTGACCTTTATCTGGTTTCGCTCGACGATGAACCAACACCCGACCCAAAAATCACAAGGCCGGCAGTCATAATTTCACCTGATGAAATGAACCGTTACCTGGAAACCGTGATTGTGGCCCCGCTCTCGACTACTACCTGCCGGCTGCCCACCAGAATCTCGACCAATTTCTTAAATAGCGAACGGAGCATTATTTTAGACCAAATCCGTACAGTTGATAAAAAAAGGCTCGTTAAAAAGATCGGCGAATTAAGCGATTCCGCACGCCAGGATGTAACAAAGTGCCTGCTGGAAATGTTTGCACTTTAAGCACTTATCATAAAAAGAAGTAAATTCAACTGAGTTAAGTAGCGTATTGTGGCTCGCGGAAAAATAATGCTGCAGTTCTCGCCACCCCGATTATTTAAGCCTTCTTAAAATTAAATTCATCATTTTTCTTCATCTTTTGCGGATTCCCAGAGGCTGTCCATTTCTTCCAATGAAAGGTTTTCCAGGGCTTTGCCTTGATTTTTTGCAGCTGCTTCGATGCTTCTAAAGCGTCGCCTGAATTTAAGATTTGTTTTTTTCAGAGCGATTTCGGGCTCGATTTTGTGATGCCTTGCCAGGTTGACGATGGAGAATAAAATGTCGCCGATTTCATCTTCGATTTCAGAATGCTGTTTATTTTCGATGGCCTGCTTCAGTTCTTCGATTTCTTCATTTATTTTCCTGAAAATCGGCTCGGTATCGTCCCAGTCAAACCCTACCTTTGCGGCAGATTCGGTCAGCTTCAGTGCTTCGAGAAGTGCCGGAAAATGCCTGGGCACCTTATCCAGCCTTGATTGCAGGTTTGCGTTTTGCCTGTTATTGATTTTCCTTTCGTTTTCTTTGAGTTTGTCCCAATTTTGCAGCACGTCGGCGGCTGTTTCCATTTTCTCATCGCCGAAAACGTGCGGATGACGCAGTACAAGCTTTTTTGTAATACCTTTTGCCACATCGTCAATTGTAAAGCGCCCCTCTTCCTCTGCTATCTCGGAATGAAAAACTACCTGCAAAAGCAGGTCTCCGAGTTCCTCGCAAACCTCGCTATCCTTTTGCAAAGCCTCTGCGTTATCCGATATCTCATTACGGGCCTGGATGGCGTCAAACAGCTCGTAGGCTTCTTCTATCAGATACCTGGAAAGCGATTCATGGGTCTGCTCCCTGTCCCAAGGACATCCGCCCGGTGCCCTGAGCCTTTTCATCGTAGAAACTAGATTATCAAAAGCTTCAGACATAGATTCGTGCCGACTGTAAACTTATAAAAATTCTTTAAACTTAACTTAAATAGTAAATTATTATGCAGTTAAAGGCACTTTCAGATTGCAAAATCCCGAAAAGGAAATAAAGCTAGGCCTAGCTTCGGCCAATGGGAAACTTTTCGAGTGTTAAATCTATTAATGCGATTTTGTTCATGTAAGGCAATCTATTTAGTGCAGGGATTAAATTTTGGCAAACTGAAATCTGCTTGGTCTTTCCGAGCAGGCATTGTAGTGTTAAAATTTATTTACTGAAAAAATATGAACCATCAAGAAGAAAATCAGGAAGAAGTCGTTTTCAAAATAACTGACCGCCGAAAGTTCAATCCCGATGGGAGCCTAAAAGAAGGCGTTACTCTGGAAGCGCCGAAACCCGAAAACTTGAAAGCTGCCGCAGCCGCTGAAAAGGCTCCTGAAAAAGAAAAAAAGGCCGAGACCAAACAGAGCCAAAGAGATGCCGGCGAAGACAAGACTTTAGATGATTTTGACGCTCTTGATGATCCGGCCAGTTTTACAAACTTTCTATCCACTCTAGCAACAAACGCCGCAGCCGCGCTTGGGGCAGTACCGCATCCTGTTACCGCGCAAAGGACTTTGGACCTGGATACGGGCAAATTTTGGATAGATATCCTTGCAATGCTAAAGGACAAGACGAAGGGAAACCTCTCCGAACGCGAATCGAGGCTGCTGGATACGCTTTTGGCCGATTTGAGGATGCAGTATGTAACCATGGTGAAGGCGACCGAAGAGAAGCTAAAAGCCCAGGCTGCAAAAAAGTTCTCCAGCGCTGACATTTTGGGTAAAAAAAGATAGGGTTGAAGGCTTTTAACGCCCTGCGTTATTAGCAGCCGAAAATCTGCCGCCAGAATTTTCCTTTTCCTAAACCCGATACCGCAGTTATTGAATGAAATTAACTTTTCTCGGCACAGGTACCTCAACAGGAGTCCCATCAATTGGTTGCAAGTGCACTACGTGCCTTTCGGATGATCCACGGGATAAGCGGCTCAGAGTATCGGTACTTATCGAGCATGCGGGCAAAACTATTTTGATTGACACCTCGAGCGATTTTCGGCAGCAGGCGCTTCGCAGCGGGATTGATTACCTGGACGCAATCCTGATAACTCATTGCCATGTTGATCACGTATTCGGACTTGATGATATCCGCCCGCTTAATTTTCGGCATGGCCCGATCCCGATATTTGCAAATGAAACAGCCTGGCGAGACCTCCGCAGGATTTTCAGGTATATTTTTGAGCCAACACATTTCGGAGGGGGATTGCCGCAAGTTTTTCCGCACACAGTTTATCCTTTAGCAAAATTCAATATCGGAGAAATAGAAATAACTCCTTTGGAAGTAATACATGGCGAGCTGCCGGTGATTGCCTACAGGCTGAACGATTTTGCCTATGCAACCGACTTGAAATTCATCCCGCCAGATTCTATGGAAAACCTGATGGATCTGGACCTGCTCGTGCTGGACTGCGTCAGGATAAAGCCCCATTCTACGCATCTTAATCTGGAAGAAGCCCTGGATATAATTTCTCGCTTGAAACCGAAAAGAGCCTTTCTAACGCATCTCAATCACGAGATACTTCATTCACGCGATGAAAAGCTACTGCCAGAGGGCGTTTTCCTTGCGTATGACGGGCTTACAGTCAATGATGAATAAAAAGGCTAAACTTCTGAAAATCAAGCAGTTAAAGCACCGAGAATCTGTAAAGACTTTAACCCAGGCCCCCGAACTTCTATTTCATAAATCCAGAGCTTAAATTTCATAAATCCAGAGCTTAAAACGAGTCTGATAAAAACTCGAGAAGTCAGAACCTCCGGCAGAAAATGATTTTGCGAAAGCAATCGCTAATTCAATTTTTTGGCTTTTTCTGTTTGGGTGTGCGGGCTGTCTGCTTGGCTTTTCGGCCTCGGCTATTCTGGGATAAAGGCTTTTGCGCCTGGCTTATTGACCTTAATTTTATGACCATTTTCGTGTTCGAAGCAAAAATTGCGGCCTGGCTAAATAAATTATTTACCCCGAAAATACTTAAGGTTTCCCAAACTAAACCATCAGCGCAAATTTACGAATAGTATAATTTAAGTTATACTTTTCTTGGATTTATATGCCCTGTAAGGGTTTATAAGTGGCAGTCCTTCGGGTTAATTGATTATCCAAAAGGCTTTGGACTGCAAGAGGAATACAGCAGATTCAGTTCTGCAGACAAGATTCAGGTAGAAACAGGTTTTTTCGGGGTTTGAGCGCGATCTTTCATGTGCTCCCCTGAGAGATAGAACCCGGCAGTTTAAGGGTTTGAACGGAACAAAGATTTTCTGTGTGAGTAAAAAGACACAAAAGCTTTCATTAAACTACAGCTTATTCAAATATCCACCGATTGCTGTTAAAGGCCATATTGGCTGGTTGCACCGCAACAGCATTGCAATGGCTTAACCCGTTCATCCTGTTTATCTTTCCCTTCTCGATTCCTCGCTTCGCTGCAGTGGCCTAATATAATCATCCCCGAAGAAGAATGCCATAAACTCAAGTGCATTTGGGAAAAAACTATTTTATGTCAAAGGAAATGATAATCAGCGTCAATGGACGCGAAAAGAAGATTGCTATTTTAGAAGATGGCAAAGTTTCAGAATTTTACATCGAGCGTGGCGAGAATGATACAGGAATCGCAGGAAATATCTACAAGGGCAAGGTTCAAAGGGTTTTGCCCGGTATGCAATCCGCATTCGTTTCGATAGGCCTTGAGCGTGACGCCTTTCTCTATGTTTCAGACTTTTTCGATGAGGAAGAAGAGATAGAACGTATAGTAACTGAGACTTCAAGCAAGGCTTCATCTGATAAAGCCAAGCGTGAGGTTGAAGAACGAGTGGAAAGAGCCCGTCTCGAACATGAAAAACAAATAGAAACCGCCCAGGAACTGGCTGAGCCGATAGCCGCCCTGGACGAAACTGCCGATACGGCGCAATCAAGGGAAGGCCGCCGCAAGCGTTCTAAAAAGGATCGGAATAAACCAAAAGAGCAGTTTCAGGCCGAGCCGGATGCTTTACTTGAAGCGAGTCAGGACAACGTCCCGCCTTCAGACGAAGAAGGCTTTTTCATTGGCGGAGTTGTTGACGAACTCATTGATCCTTCAGAATTTGAGAGAATCATTGATGATGAGGATACCGGCGAACTTTTCAAAGACGCTTACATTCAGGAAAGTCTAACCGATCAGGTCAGGGCTGTAGAGTTCGACCTTGAAGACATAGCAACGGCCGAAGTAGGCTCTCTTTTGTCAGACATCGGAAACCTCGATTCCGCTTTTGAGCGAATTGCCGATGAAGAAGAACAGCCGCAAGGCAAGTCCAAAAAAGCAACCCGCTCTAAACGCTCGAAAAAGAAAGACGCAGCTGAGGACAAAACAGAGACGGCCCAATCAAGCCCGGAGGCAGATGAAACTGTAAGCCCAAGCGCAACCGAAAAGCCCAAGCGAGGCCGAAAAAAATCAGAATCTGCAACCGCCCGCAGCACAAGAAAAAAGAAGAAATCATCTGAAAGTGATTCTATGACGGCAGAAGCTGCATTGCCGGAAAGTGAGGGTTCCGATGCCACTCCCGCATCGGATTCTTCTGCAGTTTTAATGGCCTCCGTGCCTGATGGGCCTTCTGTTGTAGAATCTGCCACATTTCAGCAAAGCGATGACATCTTAGAAGACAGCGAGGCCTCTTTTTCAGAGAAGCCTGACATTGAAATGATGGCAGCACGCCGAGGCGGACGAAACCGGCGGCGTGGCGGAAGAAATCGGCGGCGTAACTCAGAAAGTAGCCATGAGAATGGGAACCATTTAGCCAATGATACTCCTGAACAGAGTGGCGAATCGCTTGAAAGCGAGATATCGGATGCAGAGATCGCGTCCGTTGCCGAATCGGCAGAAAATGGCAACGGCCATGTTGCCGCAAAGCAAAACCAGAAGGAGAGGTGGAGCGGCAAATCGCAAAAGTTCGATCGCCCGCCCCAGCCGGCAATTACAGATCTTTTGCGTGAGGGGCAGGAAATTCTCGTCCAGATTGCAAAAGAGCCTATAGCAAAAAAAGGCGCCAGGATAACCTCGCACATTGCTTTGCCAGGACGATACCTTGTTTACATGCCGACTATCGAACATGTAGGGGTCTCCAGAAAGATCGAATCATCCAATGAAAGGGCAAGGCTGCGGGCGCTTATACAAAAAATCCGCTCTGAGGAAGAAATCCCGTCCGGCGGTTTTATTGTCCGAACAGCCGGCATAGGCACAACTGAAGATGAATTAAGGCAAGATGCCAGATATCTGGTGCGAACATGGCTGGATATCAAAAAAGCTGCTGAAAAGGCGAAATCCCCGGCCCTGGTACATCGCGACCTCGACCTGATCCAACGTATTCTCCGCGATCAGCTCTCGGATGAATATACTGCAATACGCGTTGACAGCGAGGATGAATACCTAAGAATCGTCGAATTTGTAAACCGTATAAAACCCTCGCTTGTCAACAGAGTAAAGCTCTACACCCGTGATGAGCCGATACTAGAAACCTTCGGCGTTCAGGAAGAGATTGACAAGGCTTTAAAACCAAGAGTTTGGCTGAAATCAGGCGGCTATCTGGTTATAAATCAAACAGAAGCCCTGGTGGCGATAGACGTCAATACAGGGAAATTTGTCGGTAAAGGAAATGCTCGGCTCGAAGATACGATTGTTAAAACAAACCTAGAGGCCGTAGAGGAAATCGCCCGGCAGATCAGACTGAGAGACCTTGGCGGGATAATCGTTCTGGACCTGATAGATATGGAAGACCGCCGAAACCGCCACAAGGTTTACCAGGCACTGCAGGAGGCATTATCAAAAGATAAATCTCCGACTAAAGTCCTTTCTTTCAACGATTTCGGGCTGATCATCATGACCAGAAAACGCGTTAAACAATCGCTTGAAAGAACACTTTGCAGCCCTTGTGAAAACTGCGAGGGATCGGGCTGGGTAAAATCACCTACTACGGTCTGCTATGAGATTCTTGCAGAAGCACGTCGGCTGGCTAAACATAATGATGATGTGCGTAAGGTGACACTTCGGGTCCATCCATCAGTAAAGCGAACGCTGGAAAATGCCGAACGGCTCGTTATGGATGAAATAGAGGCTTACCTTGGCCCTGTTGATCTGACCGCCGACGATGCTATCCATCAGGCACAGTTCGACTTTGCCCTTGTATAAAATACCTGAATATAAAAACTTTCTAATACTCACAAAATCGGGCTGCTCATAGGAAAATCATCGGAAAAACCGGGATTTTCTTGCCAAGGCAGCCCTTAATTTTTGCCTACTCAGCGTTTAAACGGTTTTTAAAAATTTTTATCAATAATCCATTTTTTTTTGAAAAAAACCTTGAAAAGATTCATAACTTTTTATTAATATTTGCATAATCCGACAAAAGTGGAGCAGTGAGAATTCTCCCGCTTTACAAGGATACTTCATTAACTAATTCATCCAACAATCGAGGCTGTATATTTTATGAAATTCTCCTTCCGTTTGGCTGCTTATTTTGCAGTAGTGATATTTGTTTGCCTTTTCTGCCTTTCCCCAAAAAACACGGTATTTGCCGGAGATGAGTGGCGTCCCGTTTTGCCTGCAGAATTGCAGATGAAAGCCTCCACTGTCGAACCTAATGCAGATGCTGAAGTACTGTTTTGGGAAGTCAGGATAGACGATTCTGACTTTGAACACCTCATTATGAAGCATTACATCCGCGTCAAGATCTTTACCGAGCGCGGACGTGAAAAGTACAGCAAAGTAGATATTCCCTATTATAGAAGCTTCAAAATAAAGGATATCTCGGCCCGGGTTATCAAGCCGGATGGTTCGATTACAGAGCTTGCCAAAGCAGAAGTTTTCGATCGCGAAATCGTCCGTAAGGACAAACTCAAAATAAAAGCAAAATCCTTTGCAGTTTCAGGACTGGATATCGGCAGCATATTCGAATACCGCTATACGGAAGATATTCCTTTTGGTTCAGCCGACGGAATGAGGATGCTCTTTCAGCATGATGTCCCGATTCAAAAAATAACCTATTACTTCAAGCCGTACAACAGGGATGTTCGTTATATGACATTCAACATGCTTGAAAATAAATTCAATAAAGATAAAGACGGATTCTATGTTGCCGAGATGAAAAACGTCCCGTCAATAAAGGAAGAACCCTTTATGCCGCCCGAGGATGAAGTCAGGTCATGGCTTTTGTGCTATTACGTAAGCGAACGGAAACTGGATGCAATGGACTTCTGGGCAAGGGCCGGAAGCGCAATCAAAGAATCCTTTGGCATAAAGGACACACTCAAGCCCGGAAGTCAGATCAAACAACTAGCTGCCGAGATTACTGCCGGAGCGACCACTCCGGAAGAAAAACTCTCCAAACTGTTTCTTTACACAAAACAGCAGATAAAGAATCTGACCTATGACCCCTCACTCACCGATGATCAGCGCGAACAGATAAAACCGAATAAAGATGCCTCAGACACGCTGAAAAAGAAGCAGGGTTTTGCATCTGATATAAATGAATTGTTTGCCTCGCTGGCCTCGGCAGCCGGATTTGAAACAAGGCTAGCATTTGGCGGAGACCGAAGCAAAAAGTTCTTTAATGTGCAGCAGGCCCATACTTCGTTTATCCACTTTGCCGCAGTCGCAGTGAAAGTTGGCGATACCTGGAAATATTTTTCACCGGGCGATTATTTCGTCCCCTACGGAATGTTGACCTGGAAGGAAGAGGACACCGGCGCACTGTTGCTCGGCACCAAGGATTACATCGTTTCAACTACACCTTATTCAACACCTGCTTCAACCAACGAAAAGCGGTTTGCCCGCCTGAAACTCGATGCTGACGGCACATTGACCGGCCTTGTGAAAATAACTTATACCGGCAATCTGGCTAATGAAATCAAAAGTGACGAGTTCGATGATTCAGCCGCCAAAAGAGAGGAAAACTTCAAGGAAAGAATCAAGCAAAGAATCAGCAATGCCGAGATTTCCGAACTCTCAATCGAAAATATGGATGACCCGGAAAAACCTCTTGTTTACACTTTCAATATCAAAGTGCCCAATTACGGCCAAAAAACCGGCAAGAGGATATTCTTCCAGCCAGGATTTTTCGAATATGGCAATCCTCCGGCATTCTCGACAGAAACCAGAAATTATCCGATCTTCTTTCACTTCCCCTGGAGCGAAGATGAAGACATACAGATACAGCTTCCGGATAATTTCTCTCTGGAAAGTGCCGATAGCCCGGGGTTAGTTGCCGATCCGCAGGGGATAAGCAAACTTGAAATCAGGATGGGAATTGATAAAGCCAATAATACCTTGGTTTACAAACGGCACTTCGAATTTGGAAACAGAGGATACACGCTATTTCCAAAGGATAGCTATCAGGCCATAAAAATGCTGTTTGATGCGTTTCATAAATCCGATTCTCACACGCTCACTTTAAGACAAAACTAGCTTTGCCTTAGTGTGTTTAACATGGTTGCAGTTTCCCACACTGTAACCTTTTCTAATTTACGGCATCGAATATAGTGTACGGGCCGAAAATTTATTTAAGGTTGTCTCTATTTCAGATGTTAAAAAAGTTCTGATGTTACGAATTTAAGATGTTTCTTGATGTGAGGTTTACAATGTTTGGCCGATTTTCACTTCTTCTAACGATAGTATTTTTTCTGGCGTTTGGGAATGCTTCTGCAACTTCCGTTTTGCCAGATGATGACATCCCATCATGGCTTGCCGCTGCACAAAGAATGCAGATACCGTCGTACCCAAAAAATGTAAAAGCCGTCGTCTTGCTGAATGAGCAAAACGTCGCTGTTTCAAATGACGGTAAATTGGTGAGCACGAAAAATTACGCTGTAAAAATCCTCACCCGTGAGGGTAAAGATGAAGCAGTTGCCATTGCCTACTACCTTAAAAGCGCCAGCAAAGTTACTAACCTGGATGCCTGGGTAATCAGGCCTGACAACACGGTCAAGCGTTACAAGAAAACAGACATTGCGGATCAGATATCAGACCCTGACGATGTTTATGACGAGGGAAGGGTGAAACTGATTAACGCAGAGGGAGACGTAGATGTCAATTTTATCTTTGCCTTTACCGCAACCATCGAAGAAACCCCGTTGTTTTATCAGGACAGATTTTCCTTTCAGGATGAAAAACCAACACTTTTGAGCAGGTATGTGCTTACAGTGCCTGATGGATGGAAGCCGGTTTCCGTTACTTTCAATGCACCGGAGGTTAAGCCCGTCGTTACAGGCAATACCTATCGCTGGGAATTAACAAACCTTCCGCCATTCCCATCAGAGCCATACAGCCCGGAACTTTACAGCCTCGCTCCGCGGCTTGCAATCAGCTACATGCCACAAGCTGTACAGCAAAGTGTAGGCAAGGCTTTTGCAGACTGGATCTCGGTTTCGCGATGGGCAACGACACTCTTCGAGCCGCAGGTTGTCATAGATGATGCAGTCGCAGCAAAAGCTCGCGAACTTACAGCAAATGCTCCAACCGAGCTGGACAAAATTCGCGCCATAGCCAATTATGTCCAAAACCTGCAATATATCTCGATAGACATCGGCGTAGCATATGGCAATGGCTACAAACCGAGGCCTTCGAATGTAGTCCTAAGCCGCGGCTACGGAGACTGTAAGGATAAGGCCAACCTGATGCGTGCGATGCTGAAGGTACTGAAAATCGAGGCATATCCGGTTGCTATCTATTCAGGCGATCCTAACTTCGTCAAGGCAGAGTGGCCCTCCCCAGACACCTTCAATCACTGCATCATCGCGGTCAAAGTTTCTCCCGAAACCAAAGCAGAAACAGTTATCGAACATCCAACCTTAGGCCGTTTACTGATATTTGATGCAACCGACCCGTATACTCCGGTGGGAGATCTGCCCGATTACCTGCAGGGAAGCAATGCCCTGATTATCGCCGGCGATAATGGCGGACTGGTCAAAATGCCTGAAACATCGCCGGGCTTTGACCGACTAGAGCGTTCGATCAAAGTAAAGCTTGCTGCCGATGGCGGGCTTTCCGGCACCATCCTTGAAAAAGCTGCCGGCCAGACATCTGCTACTTTTCGCAGGGAACATCGCAGCAACTCGCCCTCGGATTATAGAAAAATGATCGAGGGTTGGCTAACCAGAGGCGCAACGGGAGCCAGCCTGCTTGATTTGAAAACATACGATAAGGAGAAAGATTCAAGCTTTGATCTGGAAATATCTTTTCAGGTTTCCCGCTATGGGCAGCTTATGCGCAATGACCTGCTCGTATTCAAGCCAGTAATAGTCGGCAGGCGGAATTCAGTTGTCTTCAGCGAGCCAAACCGCACCAACCCGATCGAATTTAGTTCGGTGGCCCTGACTGAGACCGTCAGCTTTGAAATACCAGATGAATTTTTGATTGATGAAATCCCTGAGGCAGTGACATTAGATGCGCCTTTCGGAAGCTACTCGACCAAATTCGAAGCAAATGGCAAGACGGTTACGATGAAAAGAAGCTTTTCGCTAAAACGTGTTACGCTGTCACCGGAAAAATACAAGGAAGTTCGGGATTTCTTCTCGAAAATTGCTGATTCCGAACAGACGCCGGTCGTCCTGAAAAGAAAGTAAGCAAAAATTAATCAGATTAACCCAATCAAGCCTTGCCAGATACCGTTTGCCCTGCTCTTTTCGAAGTAAGAGGAAAGAGCAGGTTTTATTTTTTCGGCGCTCAGAAAAGAGCGGTCAAGGCTTTACTTCCCCTTACGCCAACCGATACGTAACGCATTGAAAGAAAATGCCACAGGGTTTCGATTATGCAAGAATTAGAAATAATTATATATTGAAAAATCGCTTGACATTGTTTCTAATGACTGTGTTATAGTCATTTACAATCAATCGAAGCAATTGATAGCTTCGAACGATTTTCATAAGTAAAAAATGTTTAATTCTTTTTATTACATCGTGATTAACATCATTATCGTGCCAAAAGCGCGAAACGGATGATGTCCACGATGTAAACAAGTTTTAAGCGAACACAAAGGCCGTCATCCGAAAAGGAATGACGGCCTTTTTGATTTCCGCAAGTTTCGGTCAGAGCAATCAACAATCAGAGCTAAAACATTCGTTATGCAAACGACAGCACTTCGGACAAGACAGCCAATCTCCCAAAGCGGTGTAAAGAAAATGCGCGGGGCCGGAATATTGCTCGAGTCTCTTTTGCTTGAGGGCGTAGATACCATTTTCGGTTATCCGGGTGGTGCCGTATTGCACATTTATGATGAGTTGAAAAAATTCAACGGACGTCTCCGCCACATTCTGTGTCGGCATGAACAGGGAGCGGTTCATATGGCTGAAGGATACGCCCTTGCCACCGGCAAAACCGGAGTGGTCTTGGCTACCTCGGGGCCAGGAGCTACCAATACAGTTACTGGAATCGCAAATGCTTTTATGGACTCGACGCCGCTGGTCGTAATCACCGGACAAGTGCCGCGGCCGATGATCGGGACAATGGCGTTTCAGGAAGTGGACATCGCAGGGATTACCCGCCCATGCACAAAATATAATTATGTTGTAGACGACGTTTCAGAACTTGCAGAAATTGTTCATGAAGCATTTTATATTGCTTCGAGCGGCCGGCCAGGCCCCGTCCTGATTGATATACCGAAAGACGTAACTGCGGAAATCTGCGATTTCGACCCAAGCCGGCGGCCTTCTATTCGTAAAGTTTTCAATAGCCGCTCAGCAAATGAGAAACAGATTTCCGACTGCCTTGAACTGATTGCCAGGGCACATAAACCGGTCTTTTACATCGGTGGCGGCCTTGCACGTTCAAATGCTTTGGGAGAGCTGATGCAGCTTGTAGAGCTGCTAGATTATCCGGTCGCAACAACCCTTATGGGTCTCGGAGCTTTTCCGGCCAAGCACACAAACTGTCTTGGAATGCTCGGTATGCACGGCCACTTTGCTGCAAACTGCGCTTTGGCAGAAGCTGACCTGATTATTGCAGTTGGAGTAAGGTTTGATGACCGAGTTACCGGCGATGTAAAAAAATTTGCTCCTTTTGCAAAAATCATACACATAGATATTGATGCATCCAGCGTCCGCCAAAATATCAAAATTCACCTACCATTAACAGGCGATGCTAAACAGATTCTTTCCCAAATCTTACTGGCTTTGAGTCAAAAGCAACTTTTAGCCTTGCCCGATCTAAACCCCTGGTGGGGGAAAATTCATGCCTGGCAAAAAAATTATCCACTTACATATCAGCAGTCGGAGGAAATGATAAAACCGCAATTTTTGTGTGAAGTGCTATCCAAGCTTACAAATAATGATGCGATCATCTCTACCGATGTCGGGCAGCACCAGATGTGGCTGGCGCAGTACTACGGCTTTCGCCGTGCCCGTCAGTCGCTTACCTCAGGCGGGCTTGGCACGATGGGTTTCGGACTGCCTGCTGCACTTGGAGCACAACTGGCATTTCCGGAAAAACAAGTCATTGCTTTTGTCGGCGACGGCGGCTTCCAAATGACCTCACAAGAGCTTGCTACTGCGGTTCAATACCGTACAAATCTAAAAGTAATAATTATGAACAATTCAAGCCTCGGAATGGTCAGACAGTGGCAGGAGCTGCTCTATGACAAAAACTATTCCGAGATTGACCTTGCAGAAAGCCCTGATTTTGTGAAACTTGCACAAGCTTACGGTGCAAAGGGACTACGGGCAAAAAAACCATCGCATCTCGAGGCGGTTCTAAACGAAGGCTTGAATACAAAAGGCGTTGTAGTGATGGATATACAGGTTGCACCTGAAGAATGCGTGTTTCCGATGATTCCACCCGGCGCCGGACATAAGGAGATGAGATTGAGATGAAACAGACAATTTCTATCCTGCTTAATAACCGTTTCAGCGATGCCGAAAGGCTGATAGGCCTTTTCTCTGCATCGGGTTACCGAATAGAAAAGATTCTTTTGCTCAACGAAGGCGATAAGAACCTCTCGAGACTTCTGATTTTAACCGATTCAGAAAACAAAAACCTTGATAATTTTCTGACCAGACTTCGCCAACAGGTAAGAGTGGTCAAAGTCGAGTCAACCGAAGGCGATGCATTGGACGGCAGGCTCAGCGTCTCGGAGCAGCTAAAAACTTAAGTGGCAAACATCGGGCAAAAGTTTTGCCATCACTGCAAAACAATTTTTAGATAAAACGAACCTTTTGGAGGTAAATATACACGAAATGAAAGTTTTATATGATGCCGATGCTGACAGAGAGCTGATTAAAACCAAAAGAATTGCAGTAATCGGCTATGGCTCACAAGGACACGCACACGCGCAAAATCTAAGAGACTCTGGCTGCGATGTAATCGTAGGATTGCCTGAGATGAGCGCCTCGTGGAAGAAAGCAAGAGAGTGCGGCTTTGAAGTTATGCTTACGCCTGATGCTGCGCAGTTTGCTGACGTTATAATGATGCTCGTACCGGATGAGCTGGCGCCAAGCATTTATCAAAATGAGATTAAGCCATTTCTGAAAGCCGGCAAGTATCTCGCATTCGCCCACGGCTTTTCTGTCCATTTCAAAAAAATCATTCCGCCTGATGATATCAATGTTTTTATGGTCGCACCAAAGGGCCCCGGACATCTTGTCAGAAGTGAATTCACTAAAGGGGCTGGCGTACCGTCTCTTCTTGCTGTTCACAATGATGTTTCCGGTAATACGAAAGCCGTTGCATTGTCTTACGCCTCAGCTATCGGGGCAGGCCGCGCCGGTGTTATAGAAACCACTTTTCGCGAAGAAACAGAAACGGACCTTTTCGGTGAACAGGCCGTCTTGTGCGGAGGTTTGTCGGCATTGATACTTGCCGGGTATGAAACACTTACCGAAGCAGGCTACTCGCCTGAAATGGCTTACTTCGAATGTCTGCATGAAATGAAATTGATCGTAGATCTCATGTACGAGGGCGGCATCAGCAATATGCGTTATTCAGTCTCGAATACAGCAGAATACGGCGATTTGACCCGCGGCAGCCGAATCATAAACGATGCTGCCAAAGCCGAAATGAAAAAGATTCTCAATGAAATTCAGAGCGGACAATTTGCCGATGAGTGGATGAGCGAGTGCGAAGCAGGCAAAGAAAATTTCAAGCGCCTTGAATCGCTTGCGAAAAATCATCCGATGGAAGCAGTCGGCGCACGGCTGAGGTCAATGATGCCATGGATGGGGAAAAACAAGCTGGTTGACGCAGCTAAAAACTGATGCCGGCT
>DATLZX010000278.1:0-2768 GCA_035573795.1 Pyrinomonadaceae bacterium
CAACAGAGGTTTCATACTGCCCAGCTACTATCGAACCGGCTAAAATCTGAGAGCGTTGCTCAGAGGTTATCGGCCCTATTTGCCCTACCGGCGGTACGACGTAAGCCCTTTCTACCTGCAGCGGTATGCCTTTTTCATCCAGCGTGGAAATCAAAACCTCGCCAACACCTAATTGTGAAATAGCCTCGACAGTATCCAGTTCGGGATTTTCACGGAAACTTTTTGCTGCGACCTTTACGGCCTCCTGTTCTTTCGGTGTATATGCTCTAAGCGCATGCTGAATCCGATTGCCCATTTGAGCCAAAACCTTGTCCGGAAGGTCAGCAGGACTCTGTGTTACAAAATAAACGCCAACACCCTTCGAGCGAATCAATCTCGCAACCTGCTCGATCTTATCAATCAAATTTGACGGGGCATCGTCAAAAAGCAGGTGGGCTTCATCAAAGAAAAACACCAATTTCGGCTTTTCCAAGTCACCGACTTCAGGCAGGTTTTCGTATAGCTCGCTCAAAAGCCAAAGCAAAAAAGTGGAATAAAGCTTTGGCGAATTGACAAGCTCATCTGCGGCAAGAATGTTGAGAACTCCTTTGCCATCCACCGTTTGCAGAAAATCCCGAAAATCAACTGCCGGCTCGCCAAAAAAATAATCGCCACCCTGTTGCTCAAGCTGCAAAAGGCCACGTTGAATCGCACCAATTGAGGCTTTTGAAATATTGCCGAATTCGAGTGTGTAGGCTGAGGCGTTCTCGCCAAGGTGCTGCAGCAGGGCACGTAAATCCTTAATATCGAGCAGTAGCCAGCCGTTTTCATCGGCTACCTTGTAGGCCATCGTTAAAACAGCCTCTTGCGTATCGTTAAGGTCTAGGATTCGTGCAAGCAAGATTGGACCCATCTCGCTCATAGTGGATCTAAGCGGATGACCCTGTTTTCCAAATACATCCCAAAAGGTAACAGGCGAACCTTCGTATTTAACTTCTTTGATGTCCAGCAGTTTGAACCTTTCGGCAATTTTAGGATTTTGCCCGCCGGGCATTGCTACACCGGAAAGGTCACCTTTGATATCAGCCATGAAAACCGGTACGCCACGGCGGCTGAATTCTTCAGCAAGCTTTTGCAAGGTAACGGTTTTACCGGTGCCGGTGGCTCCTGTGATTACGCCGTGCCGGTTTGCCATCTGCGGCAATAGAAATATTTCTTTCTTTTGGTTTTTAGCAACAAGGATTGGTTCAGCCATACAGTTTTATCAACGCACTTAAATTAAAAACTTTTTTGTTAGTGAAAAGAATTTCTAGGATTATTTTATTGACCTACTACTTTTTCTTCTCATATTTCCAATTTCTGGACTTGCCTTCACTCAGCCATTCTATGGTGGTTGCAATTCTTTTTTCTCGTGTGGGTTGGGTTTTCGCCTCCATTATCCATTCAATATATTCGCGTTTATGCGATGGACTCATTTTATCAAAAAAGGCTTTGGCGGCTTTGTTTTGTTTTAGCGCATCGGCCAAGCCCTTTGGAGTTTTTGGCAGCGGCCTGGATTTGGCGGCTTTCTTATCAACCTTGATCCCGTTTACATTGAGCTCAACGGCCTTACAAATCAACCGTATCAATTCGCTTTCAGCGGGCAATTGCTCGATAGTGGTAATCTTGCCAAGGCTTCCCATTGCGGTCTTTTCTTTTTCAAACAATTCGCTCTCAAGCAGGCTCTGTTTCCAAAATCCAAAGCAGCAATGCTTTTTAAAGGCCGCCATCATGCAAACCAATCCGTTGTATTCAAAGAAAGGAGCCCGCCATTTGATTGTTTCTTCGATATCAGGACAGGCTTTATGAACAATTTCGCGAAGATGGATTAAAATCGGCCGGGCAAATTCAGGAGATTTTTCGATATAGTCATCTACCCGGTCATTGTAATTTTTCATAAGTCATAATATATGCCTAAATGAGCCTGGCTGCATCTATTTCGGCGAGTTTTCTTAAACTTTTCCTTCAGGCTTTCTTCAATACTCTTGAAGTATTTGCCTTAGCACTGCTTTCGTGATTCTGGCAGACCAAGCTTAAGGCCAGCATTGATTTTATATGCGTTTAGTGGGTTTCTGCATGTGATTTTTTGTTTAAGCACTTTTAATATAGCTATTGTAGTCTTTATCTGTTTTAGTTATTTTATTTAGTGCTGCCGGCATTCGGATTCGCCTGCTATACGATCAATCTTTTATGTTTTATAATCGCATTGACCAATAGCTTGTGAAATAAATAAAGAAATGGAACTTACGCCACAAATCGGCAACGATTTGCAAAAAGCCTGTGATGAGAAAATCGCCGAAATCTATCAGCGTCTTTATACAAACGAACCGAATTATGGCGTAAGCCTTGATTGCTTCAAAACTTCTGTCAATTCAACCCTCTGCCGTTTCATTGCGGCATCAGACGCCCGGCCTTCCGACAGGGAAATTCTTACTTTTTTAGATCAACTTCAGTCAGAAGACCTTTATCTTGCTCTGGCCTGTGCCGCCGGCAATGAACGTGCCTGGTGGGATTTCGACCGTGAGCATCGGTCTTTTATGCAAAGAGTGGCACGGCAGCTTGCCCGAACGGAGGTTGATGCCGAGGAAATTATTGGCGTAGTTTACGAACAGCTTTACGGTACCAGGATCGTAGATGGCCAGCGGCAATCCAAGTTTTCAAGTTACAGCGGGCGCGGCAACCTACGAGGTTGGCTAAGGACCGTAATCTGGCACTCACTGGTTGACCGACACCGCGCCGGCCATGATGAA
>DATLZX010000279.1:0-2581 GCA_035573795.1 Pyrinomonadaceae bacterium
TCATGCTGAGTATCTATGTTTGCCGGAAGAAAACCTCTTCTTGGTGCCCGAAAATATATCAGATGTCGAGGCAGTATTTATAGAGCCATTTGCTGCAGCTCTTGGTATATTCGATAGTTACAGATTCGAGCCCGGATTGCGTCTTGCAGTTATCGGAGATGGCCGCCTAGGCCTTTTATGTGCTTTCGCTTCGCGGGCGAGAGGATTTTGTCCGGTTTTAATCGGCCACAACAAGGACAAAATGCAGATCGCAAAAAATAGGGGTATCGAAACCCTTCTTGAAAATGAGGCTTCTGTGCTTTATGCAAGCTGCGACGTTGTAATAGAAGCGAGCGGTTCGGTGAGCGGGTTCAACCTGGCTGCTGAAATTTCGCGTCCTCGCGGAACGATAATTTTGAAATCAACACTTTCCGGGCAGATACAATGGCCGGCTACGAAAGTAGTTGTAAATGAATTAAGAGTGCTGGGTTCAAGATGCGGAAGGTTTGCTCCGGCCATTGATTTGCTGACAAATATTAACCTGAACCTGCAGGAATTGGTAACAGATGTAATTCCGCTAAGCAGGGGAATTGAAGCATTCAAAATTGCAGAAAACAAAAATTCACTAAAAGTAATTCTAGATACAACGAGCTAAAAAAGGTTTAAATGGTTTCAACCGCGTTTTTAATCTCGGCCGAGTTAAAAATTAATGTTTCTGGCAAAAGTTGTTTGTTTTCTTTGAGCTAGTTCCAGACAGTCACTTTGCCGCAGTATAAATAAATTGTGGGATTGATAACTTGAATCAAAGAGTCTTTTTAAGGTTAGCTAGCATTATTTTTGTTATAATTTTCTTAAGTGACTGCAATTTTGAGAGTTATTTTGAACAGGTAGAAAATTTTTCAATCAATTAAATATCAAAATATTTCATGAGCTGTGCAAATAAATCTTCGGATTGCTTTAAGAAAAGAAAATCAGTGTAATCTGGAAAAAACATAGCAAAACTAGCCCGAATAAGTTTTAAAACTACATGAATATGGCCGAAATCCTAAGTAGTTGAGCAAAAAATATTTAATTCAAAGTGGGTAGATATGAAACAAAGCAAGACTCCATCCAATATCTTTATTGCTCTGGCTTTACTTATTTTTTCAATCTGTTTGCCAGTTTTTGGGCAGGACGCTGCCGGCAGAAATGAATTATCCGAGGCTTTTTCCAGAGTCGTCAAAAAAGTTGGCCCTGCCGTAGTGAGCATAGTTGTAAAGCCACAACCTGTCGAGCAGGCCGCTAACACTGATAAAGACAACCCCTTGCCCGGTGACCTTCTGGACATGCTTAAACGGGCGCAAAGAAGATCGTTGATAATCGGCAGCGGATTTATAGTTGATAAGGAAGGATACATAGTAACGAATGCTCATGTTACAGAATCGGGCGGAAAGATAATGGTGCGATTGGAATCTGGCGAGGAATATCCTGCAAGGGAAATCGGCAGCGACCCGGAAACAGACATATCTCTGATCAAAATTGAAACCAGGGACCCATTACCGACCGTAGTTTTAGGCGATTCTTCCAAAGCCCGTGTCGGTGACTGGGTTTTGGCCATCGGTTCTCCTTTTGGTCTGTCAAGGAGCGTTACAGCCGGAATAATCTCCCAGATAGATCGTGATACACCGTCTACAACTGTTTTTCAGAGGTTTATTCAGACAGATGCTGCAATAAATCGTGGAAACTCCGGAGGCCCTCTGGTCAACCTGGCAGGAGAAGTAATTGGCGTAAACTCACAAATCGCTACTACAAATGGTGATTACAACGGTGTAAGTTTTGCTTTGCCTTCGAATGACGCAAAAATCGTTGTCGAACAGCTGAAAAAATACGGCTCTGTAAGACGTGGCTACCTTGGCGTAACTCTGGATACGGCCGGGCCGGAGTTTGTTGCGATTTATGGCCTAGGTTCCAAAGGCGGAGCAATAGTTACACAGGTTCGCGATCTGGATGGCCCGGCTGCTAAAGCAGGTATTTCTGCCGGTGATGTAATCGTAGGTTTTAATGGACAGCCTGTATCAGACGCTCAAGATCTCATATCCAAAGTTGCAGCTGCTGCACCTGGTGAAACTGTAAAACTAAGTGTAGTGCGCGAGCTCGGTGGCAAGATGTCTCAGTTGGAATTTTCATTGAACGTCGGAGAAAGGCCTTTGACTAAACGTGCTGTTTATGAGCCGCCGGCAAGAAGTCCGGCAGCTCAAAAAGAAGACATGCTTGGGCTAAAGATTGAAGACCTGACTGCCGCGCAGAAAGCTGCATTGAAGATATCCGGCGAAGGCGGTGTGGTTGTCAAAGATATAAGCTCAGACAGCATTTTGGCTGATGCTCCCTCAGGACGGACAACCTCGCAATTGCTGCCCGGAGACATAATTCAGCAGGTAAATCGAAAGTCTGTGAAAAACGTGGCTGATTTCAATAAGATAGCACTTGCACTCAAGCCTGGTGATATGGTTGTAATACAGGCGGCTACCATTGATCCTGACTCGGGTAGAAAATTTTTGAAGTTTATTCAGTTCACTCTTCGCTAGATCAAATGCAGATGATAAGTTGTGCTGTATTTGAAGCA
>DATLZX010000280.1:0-4493 GCA_035573795.1 Pyrinomonadaceae bacterium
ATTGCATCCACCCTCTATTGCCAGCTTTACGATATTTTCCGGGTCGAAATACATCGGATTCGGCGCAAAGCTTGCTCCGGCCGAATGCTCAATGCCCTGATCAACCGGCAGGATCGAAAGGTAGCCGGTACCGGCCAGGCGGCCATGATTGTACAACGCCGCAAGGCTTCTTAGCGCCTGCGGATTTCTGTCGCTGCCTGCCCATACACGGTCAATGAAATCACTACCGGGCAAATGCAGGTTTTCTTTTGAAATTGTCTTTGATTCATACTCGAGTAATACTTGAGCATCGCTGCCAAGCAGTTCCCGAATTTTGGCTATATCAAGTGCCATTATAAAACTCCCGATATTCTAAAAATTAACTTAATCAAAACCGTGCATTATAGCACTTATCGGCTTTAATTTGCGAAGCAGGCTAACCGTGCAAAAACCTTTTACCGTGCTAAATGTTGTCCTGACGGAATGATGTCCTGCTGGAATGTTGTCCTGCTGGAATGTATGTTTTGCCCACTGAGGGCGGTAAGTGCTTTTTGCTGCCGGACCTAATTTTTTTAAATTTATTGTCACCATTTATCGCATGGTGTGCTATCTTTGCTTCATGGGCTTTGCCTTACGGCTGGCATTTAATTCCTTTGTGCTGGTAACATTTATTCTTTGCGTGTTATACGCGATAGCTAATCCTGTAATTATTGTAATTACAGTACTTGTAGGCATTCCCCTACTTCTGATATGTTACTGCATCCTGCTGTATTTACACAAAAAGGGAATAATCCCGCCACCTGAAAATCCAATTTAACCTTCTTGTCACCAAAGCGGTAATTCTCCTTGAATAAAATCAATTTTCACGTATAAATTCGCTTTGCCCAGCCAAGGCTTACAATGTTTATATCAAACGGCTGCTCTGCATTTTATCGCCTTACGTTCGGTTAATTCTGTGCAGTAGGCTCATCTTAATAGAGCAAAAAGTCTTTTCTGATTTTATTGAACTCAGTCAGCCCGCTTTCCCAGTCTTCGGTTATTTCTTGTAATTTGGCCTGATTTTCGATCTGTTTTCGGATTTTGTCGGTGCCGCAAACTACATCGAAGGGATTTTTGTCGAAAACGTATTCATAAGCGCCCTGTTTCCATTGAAAGTGGCTTTCGTACATGTCGAATGCGGTTTTGACCATTGCAATACCTACTTTTACCGGTTCATATTTCTCGCGGTCTGTAACATGCACCTGAACCCCTCCACAAGCCCTTGAGCCCCATTTCTGGAATGTCGGCATAAAATATAGCGGGCGAAAATAAACGCCTTCGAAATTATAAGCATCCAGCGCAGCCTTCCATTGATAGGGATCAATGAATGGTGCACCGCAAATCTCAAACGGCCTGGTGGTTCCGCGGCCTTCGCTGAGTTCTGTTCCTTCCAGATGCACCGAGCCCGGAAATACCGTTGCTGTATCTAAGGTCGGCATATTCGGCGAGGGCATTACCCAAGGCAAGCCGGTATCGTCATACCACATTTCTCTTTTCCAGCCCTGCATTTTGATTATTTCCAGGTCGCAGCCTATTCCGAAATATTCGTTGAAAAGCAGGGCAAGCTCTCCGGTAGTCATCCCATGCCTTGTCGTTATCTCGAATTGGCCAACAAATGAGCTGAATTCAGCCTCCAGCACGTTGCCCTCTACTTTTAGCCCGCCGATCGGATTTGGCCTGTCGCAGACGATCACCTTTTTGCCATGCCGCCGCGCCGCCCGCATGCAGTTTGCCATCGTATATACAAAAGTGTAGATCCGGCAGCCTACGTCCTGTAGATCGAAAACTACAGTATCAACCTCCGACAGCATCTCTGCCGTAGGTTCACGTGTTTCACTGTAAAGCGAATAAATCGGCAGGCCGGTTTCACCATCTACGGAATGATCCGTCTCTACCATATTGTCCTGAACGTCACCGCGAATACCATGCTGTGGCCCGAACAAAGTCGTCAAATTGATTTGCGGATGTTGATGAAAGACATCCGCTGCATATCTGAGACTGGGCAAAACAGTCGCCTGATTGCACACAAGGCCTATCCTCTGGCCTTCCAGTTTATCTACCTGGTCCTCGATCAAAACCTCTATGCCCGGCCTGACCCTGGTTTTATTCATAATTTTCTATATTTTGTTTTTTTGGATTATTGAAATATTGCTATCTGAATATTTGAAATCTTTTCCGGACAAATGCTTTTTGGAAAAAACCATTTGCAAATACCCGCCCACACTCCGAGATGCAATTATCCCCGATAATGCCCTATGCTCAAAATTCATGCTCTTTCTTCAGAATTATCCAGTGCCTCGAATAAATGGCGGTGAGGTCGGCTTGAATCCGATTTTCTTGATCAATTTTATGCCGTGTTTATACTGCCAGTTTACTGCGGCAGGATGGGCTCTCGTGATTCTTTCCCGAGTCAATCTCTTGAGTAAATTTATTATCCTGCCAATTTTTTCGCAAACTATTCCGTCCTTCGCTAGCCAGGCGAATTTCTTCCATTCTCTTGGTAACGAAAATATTTTTTGAATTGATTTATTTAGCTTCAGCCACCGGCGCCGTCATGGCATTCTTTTTCACTGAGTTGATGCCATTTTCCATCGTTCTTTTTGATGAATACATTTCGCTTTTGCCGATGATTTCGCCATTGCTGGCCTTCAGGACAAAGTATGGCGATCCGTCCTTTGCCACCTTGCGTTCGAAGTTTGCATCTTTGCCGGCGTTTTTCCTTACCGACTCGATGCCGTTTAGGCATGCTTCATGGGATGAATAGCTTTCGCTTGTTAGAATTACCTGACCATTCGAGGCTTTCAGGTTGAATGTAAACTTCCCGCTTTTACTTTTTTTTACTTCGAATTTTCCTGCCATAATCCATTCTCCAAAGTATTTGATCAAAGCCAGGTTTTTGCGATATCAAACAAGGGTAAAAATCCTTATTTGAGGGCTTGAATGCCCTGTCCCAGCCACCGCATTGAAACCACATCGAGGCTAAGAATACCATAGATGTAAATCACTGAAAACAAAAATTTTGCAAGGGATGGACAAAAAATCATCCGCAGGTGTGCTCACTTTCGCTTTCTGAATTTTATTTAATGAAATGCCTTGAAAACTGTGAGCAGAGATTGCGTAATGCAAGCCTTACATCCTACTTTCTGTGAGCTTAAATGATTCATCAAATCCCAAACCTTTTGAATACCTCAAATCTTAGGTTCACCAGTTCTGATTCAATCCCTTCCTCCTCGATAATTTCACTTGCCTGGCGGCTTGCTATCCATTCCAAAGGCATCAGGGCACATAAAGCGAACACGTCGGCTTCCCATTCTTTTTTCGTTCTACGGCCGACATGATAATAACCTACGGCCGGGTGGTTTCCCTCCGGCGTATGCAGTATGAAATGGCCTATCTCATGCAGTAGGACATAAAGCTGCTCGGCTTTTTTCAACCTGCTTGAAATGGCTATCACATGCCGCCCCATTACCGAAAAATAAAACCCCTTTACACTCATCGGCACCATCTCGATATCCAATCCCAATCTGGAGCAAAGCTCTTCGGCCGAAGCAAAATCAATCGTCTGCCGGTTCCATTCCGGAACCAGGTTTTTTATTCTGGACAGTGAGAGTTTCATTTGGTATCAGAAGTTTTTTTGAAAGCCTTCGGAAAGCATCCTGAACTTTGCGGGACTGTGATTTTCTCAAGGCAATGAGGCATTGGGTAAAAGCTGTCTTACCATTTCCCGAATCAAGTAACTTTCGCCAACCTAAACTCCGCCTCAACAGCTCAGCAAGATCCTCTTTTCTTGTTAACTCAAGTCATTTTTTCCGATTTTCCCTGACTTTCAAAACTTCCATAGCTGGCGTATTGTATCATAGATGAAACAAGTAGTTCAAACTTTTGTTTTAGTATTGCGGGGCTTTTTCAAATCGCTTTTCGCCAAAACTCTGTCCAACACCTTTTTAGCGTCCTTGATTGCCTCGATTTTTTCTTCTTGGGTAAACGAGTCCCAGCCCTGAAAGAATATTACGCCGTAGTCCCTGGGGTAGCTGCGCCCCTCGAAGCTAAACCATTCCTTCATCACTTTGTGCGGATCGCCTGATTTTTCAAGAGCGGCTTCGATATCGAAAAAGTTTTGGAAGCTGTTTTTTTCTGGCGTCTTTGCATTTCTAAGTTCGAATGAAAGCAGCCTTTTTTCTACAATTTCCGCAATTTTATCTTCCAGCAAGGCATCCAGAGTTGCCGCTTTTGGCGCTCCTGCATAGACCTCGCCCTGCCCGGTCAGCAGCCAGTTTAGCGAGACATTTGTTTTTTCGGCAATCCGAATCAAAACCTCCGGCGACGGCAAGCGACCGGCGAAATAGTTCCTGATAGTTGCATGCGGCAAGTCCAGCTGACGTGCTATTTCTGCCATACTGGCATTACTGAAGATTTTATGTAGCCGCTGTGTAAATCCGCCTTTTTCTGCCATAAAACGATCGTTTTATATTATC
>DATLZX010000281.1:0-4993 GCA_035573795.1 Pyrinomonadaceae bacterium
TTAATTATCAAGAATTTGTTTAATATTGCTTTCCTCAAGATTGCTTTTATTGATCCCAAATTCATGATATTCACTTTTCATAAGTAAAACACCGCCAAATCAAAATATGTGACAGATTTTATATTTTTAATTTTTTATTAATTTCGATGAATTAATCTAGGCTCACGTTTTAACCCTAAATTATTGTTTCATAATCACTTAGCTGTAGGAGGGCAGTCTTCTGAAAACGGTTTAATATATGGCGAGCAATTTACATGTTCTTTTTTCTTTGTTAGATTAAAGGGCTTGAGCGGTTGTAAAAATTGCTGGATGTAGCAATAGAAGAGAATGAAGCTCGAGAGAACGAAATTACATATCTTGCGGAAAGTTGGCGAGGCTGAAAAACTAGCCCGAACCGGCATCTCACTTCATTGCCATACAGAGCATTCAAGGGAAATGCTGGATTTCATACCACATTATGCCGAAAAGCTTCCGATCATTGCCACTTTCTGGAGGCGCGAGCGCGACCGGTACATCAAGCGAAACGGCAAAGGAATTAATTTCAATACAGCTTATTGGTCGCCGCCACTCCCGCCTGAAGAAGTTTTCGCAATCGAAAGAAAACAGATAGAATCAGCCGGCCTCAATCCATTCGTTTCCCTTACTGATCACGATAATATAGAAGCCTCTTTTTTAGTCGAACAAAGATCAGGGGTAATCGCTCCCGTTTCCCTCGAATGGACTGTTCCTTTCGAATACGGTTTTTTTCATGTTGGAGTGCATAACCTGCCAAGGGAATCAGCAAATGAAATCTCCGAGCGCCTGCTTGATTTTACTTTCAATTCAGGGCAATACGACGAGAATAAGCTCAATGATCTGTTTGCTTATCTTAATGATTTCCGCTCGATCCTAATAGTTTTGAACCATCCGCTCTGGGACATTGAAATAGTCGGCCAAAAGCGGCACGAAGAGCTTCTTAAATCTTTCATTAAGAAGCACATCAACTGGATACACGCATTTGAAATCAACGGCTTTCGCAGCTGGTCAGAAAATAAAGCCGTTATCGAAATGGCCGAATACCTTGGGCTTCCCGTAGTTACCGGCGGCGACCGTCACGGCCGCAAGCCCAATACCGTTGTCAACCTGACCAATTCTGCCAGTTTCGAAGAATTTGTAGATGAAATCAGGATTGATAAACGAAGTACTGCAGTTTTGATGCCGGCTTATGAGTATCCGCTTCATTGGCGGCAGTTGGAATCATTTGCCGAGATACTCTCGCACTATCCCCATTTCAGAATCGGACGCCAGAACTGGTGGGACCGCGTTTTCGTTGATACTGGCGATGGCAAAGGCCTCTGCTCACTGAGCGGGCATGGATGGAAGGGCGGCGGGCCCAAATGGCTAAGGGCTTCGGTAAAGGTTTTAGGTTTCCTTGGCGGCCCGAAAATGCGCCCCTTATTTCGTATTGCCCGTAAAAAGAAAGATAGGCTACCCCGTTCAATCGAGTCAGCCCGGTTCGTCAGCCCCGATCTCGGCGACATCGCTCCGCCTAAAATTAGCGAAACATGGATCTCGCAAAGCGCTGCCGATCCGCTCGGTTGAATTCGTCTGACTCATTCTAAATTTTTTACTGGTTTAATTCGGAAAATAATCTGGACAAGCCTTGCAAAGATTATTTCAGCGAAAGACAATGGATATTCCCAAATTTCCGGCCTAAATTATCTAGAATTATTTGCAGGGGAAAATTGAAACCAGCAAAGCGTTCTGGGCGAGATTTTATTTTTCTGACATAAGTTTAGTATCCTTTAGTCTAGATTGAAAGTTTAATTTTGATTCGCAGATTGTTGATTATTCTCAGAAATTGGACACAACTAATCAAACATTTCCAGTAGGCCCGCCAAGAGTTGCGTATTTTCCTGACTCTTTCGTTGAAATCAATGGTGTTGCAATGACCAGCAGACGCTTTCTGGATTACGCAGCAAAGCGAAATTATCCCGTTCTTAGCGTTTTTGCAGGAAGAAAAAACGCATACTGGAAAGAAGGTTCGATCGAGTATCTTTCACTTGTCCGCTCGGTCTTTTCATTTGAATTGGACGAAGAGCTTGCCTTTGATCCGTTTTTCAACAGGCATGTGTGGAAAATCTGCCGGAGATTGAGAGAATTTTCGCCTGACATAATACATATTACCGGCCTTAACGATGTCAGCATTACGGGAACTTATCTTGCCTGGCGGCTTGACTATCCTTTGCTCGGCTCCTGGCATACCAACCTGCATGAGTTTGCAGCCAGGCGACTAATGAAACTTTTGCCTTTCTTGCCGCAAAGAAAAAAAGAAAAGTTGAACAAGTTCACCGAAAGCAAAATTTTGAATTGGGCGATGCTTTATTACAAGATCCCGAAAGTCGTTCTTTCACCGAATGAAGACCTAGTCAAAATTCTCGGAGAAGGAACTGGCCGGACTTCACGGCTGATGGCCCGCGGAGTTGATACACAGTTTTATTCACCTGATAAAAGAACCTATAAAGGCGGTAAATTTACAATCGGTTTTGTGGGCAGGCTCAGGGCCGAAAAAAACGTTCGGCTGCTGGTGCAGTTAGAGAATGAACTTATCTCTCGCGGCATCTCGGATTTCAGGATGCTGATAGTCGGAGAGGGCACTGAAAAGCGGTATCTGGAGGAAAACCTCCGTACCGGAGAATTTACTGGCTTTCTCGAAGGAGAAGACCTGGCCGAAGCTTATGCCAATATGGATGTTTTTGTCTTTCCATCCGAAACGGACGCATTTGGAAACGTTGCGCAGGAAGCCCTGGCTTCAGGTGTACCGGCAATCGTAACCGATAAGGGCGGTCCGAAATTTTTTGTAAATCATTCGGTTACCGGATTTATTGCGAAAGGATTTTCTGATTTTGTTGAATACACCTTAAAATTGTTAAAGGATAGAGAGCTTTTAGCCAAGATGAAGAAAGAAGCAAGAAACTTTGCGCTCGGCCGCAGTTGGGATGCCGTCTTCGATTCGGTTTATGATGCCTATCGTGAGACAATCAGATTAGCAAATGCCAAAAAAAGTGTTTCGCAGGGGAAAAAGTTAGAATCAAGCATAACCGAGGAGATTTCAGCTAATTGAAAGACGATTCAGCTACAAATATAGACTCAGTATCAGAGCAAAAATCGGTCAATGGCGGAGAAAGTGAATTTTCCTCCGGAGAGGAGATTCTATTCACAATTGACGAGGCGACTTACAGAGAGTTCGAAGCTTCTGCATTGAAAGGAAAAGGGGAAAAACTCGGTGAAACTTTCCTCTACGTAATAAAACATCCGATTGAAACCGCGATAATAAAATGGAATTGGAAGGCAGCGGTTTTGAGCGCTTTGCTGAGGGCCCCGATTTTTTTCTTTTCTTATTTTTTCAAAAAAGACGGGTTAAAGCTGGCTCTCGGTGCCGCGCTTGCACAATCAGTTTTTAGATTTCTTTTTGGCGGAGTAAACGGAGCGATAATCCAGGCTTTCAGCAGGGTAGAACCGGCCTGGCACGCTGTTTTGACCGTGCCGATCGTTCTGGCTGTTATGAGCCACATAATAGAGTTCGCTGTTCAAACCGTTTACGACCATCAAATGGGAGTTCAGGGAAGATGGCGTGCAATTTTGATTTCGATCGCTGTTTCGGCAGTTTCTGCTGTTTTCAATCTGTTTGCAATGCGCCGCGGCGCGCTTCTTGTAAAAGATGAAAGCAAACAATCGCTCTGGCGCGACCTCAAAAGCATGCCCTGGATAATACTTGAGTTTCTATCCTTTCCACTTGTTTGGACTTATCGCCGTTCGCGTAGCCGACGCGCCAATGCTTGATTTATGGCCAATAAAGAGTGGAAAAGCGTCCATTTAACAAATTATTATCATAAAAATTCTGGTGGTATCAGCACTTCCTACAACAATCTGCTGGCAGCAGCCGAAAAACGTCGTAAACATATACGCCTGATAGTTCCGGGAGAAAAAGAGGATGCAGAGTGGGTAAACAGCTTTGCAAGAATTTACTACATCCCGGCCCCGCAATCTCCCATTTTTGATAAAAGATACCGAATAATCCTCCCCTGGCAGTATATGCAGCCGGCATCGCTTATCAGAAAGATAATCATTGAAGAGAAGCCCGACTTTATAGAAGTAACGGACAAATACACCATCAGCATGATGGGTGCAATGATACGGCGAGGTAAGTTTAGGCAAGCTGGAAGACCAGCACTTATACATTTTTCGTGTGAGCGAATGGATGATAACGTAGAGTCATTTATCGGATCGAAAAAATTAGGAAGGTTTCTTTCAAGAAATATAGTGGGCAACTACCTTTTACCGTCTTTCGATTATCACATAGCAAATTCCAGCTATACAGCAGAAGAGTTTTACCAGGCACTAAAAGAGCGTAAAGATGGTTCAAAGCCATCTTTTTTAGCCCGCAAGTCAGACGTTTTTTTCAGAAATCCGCAGATTGATTTGAAAGATAGAATTTTCGTCTGTCCAAGAGGCGTTGATACTACAAGATTTACTCCTGATAAACGTTCCAGCCAAGTACGAAAATCATTGCTAGACAGGTGTAAAGCAGATGATGGAGCCGTCCTGCTTCTTTATTCAGGCCGAATTTCACCTGAAAAGAATATTCCATTGCTAATAGAGACTTTTCGGAAATTAATCAGAGAAAAAAAGGGAAATTATTATTTATTTGTTGCAGGCGATGGCCCTTTGAAGGAAAAATTCGAAAAAGAAAACCTCGAAAGCTTGCAACAAAAGGTTTATTTTTTAGGACATTTGGATAAAGAAACGCTTGCACAAACTCTGGCAAACGTAGATATTTTTATTCACCCCAACCCGAAAGAGCCATTCGGAATCGCTCCACTTGAAGCCATGGCAAGCGGCATTCCCGTTGTTGCCCCGAATTCGGGCGGCATTTTAAGCTATGCAAACAGTGAAAATGCCTGGCTGGTTGAACCCTTTGCTGAAAAATTCGTTGCTGCCATAGAAGAAATTG
>DATLZX010000282.1:0-8094 GCA_035573795.1 Pyrinomonadaceae bacterium
CGTCATCCTCTGCCGTGAATTTTTCTGACAAAAATCGTGCATACACCCGCCGGGCATTTGGGTTATTTGGGTCGAGCCCCACTACAAGCTGTGCTATTTCTGCCGAGTCTGCTTTTTCTGCCAGAGTATCTGCAAATCCTAGCCGAAAACTGTACAGTGCAAAAAAGATTGCAGCGATTGCTGAAAAAATTACGAATCCTTTCTTCAACCTGGAATCGAGTAAAATCTCGCATATTCCCTTATTTGTCAGTTCCGGCGCCGCGTCTTCTGCCTTCCCGCCATTCGGCTTATCGAAAAGATTCGTTTTTGCCGTTGTCAATTCCCTTCAACCTCCTCGATTTTTATTTCGGCGCGCTTTAATGTGATTGACTTGCTGCGGCAAAACTCGAGCAGGTATTCCATCCTATCCGGTTCTATTTTCTTAGTGGATATGAGTATTTCTTCTATATTCAATTTTTCACAGAGGCTGTCGAGGTTTCCGTCAGTATGAAATACCTTAAGTCCGCCCAGCCTTCTGTCGGATTTGAGGGGGTCATCATCAACGAATGCTACTGGGATCATCTGAAGATCACTATTATTTCTAAGTTCGCGTGATAGCAGTTCGCCGCCGTCGCCTGCACCATAGATAAGTACTTTTCTTCCGCCGTTGGCTGCAGCAGCGGGCAACAATTCTCGAATCAGTCGGAAAGCAAGCCTGCTTGCTATTAATGCCAGAAAATACAGGATTGCATCTAGAATAAAAACTGCCCTTGAAAGGTTTTGAAACCTATAAAGCAGTAGTAGCGCAGCCGCGCTCAGCAGCGAACCCAGCCCTGCGCCTTTTGCAAAAACTATCAGGTCGCTGATGGTAGTATGTCTCCAGATTCCGCGATAGGTTCCAACAACGAAAAGGGCGAATAATTTTAAGATAATTAAAATCGGCAGCGTTTCCAGAAACAAATTCCAGTTTGGCAGGTTACTGTCTTCAAAAGGGCCGAGAATGAATAAATAAGATAAGTAGTATGCAGCACTGATCAGAACAGCATCTAAAAGTACTTCGAATATCCTACGTTTATGCGTAAAACTCACAATAAAACCATATACCGCATTTTCAGCAGCTGCAGTTTCACTCTCGCTGTAAACCTTGACTCTGGAAAGATGAATTCCGATTATTACCAAAACTGCACAGAAGATTCCGATTGTCAGCAGACTTGCCATCGTAGGCAAATTTCTTACTAGAACCGCCAGAACACCTGCTATTATTGCGAATACCCAAAGCAATGTTACTGCTGATCTCTCAGTAAGGCCCAAAGCTACTAAACGGTGTGAAGTGTGGTCTCGCCCACCCTGAGATGCAGGCCTTCCCCTCATTTTTCTTAACAGCGTCACGAATGTAGTGTCGAAGATCGGAACGAAAAGTATCAAAACCGGAACTGCAAGTATTGCCAGAACCCCTCTCGAACGGCCGCCTGTTTGTGCAAGTATCGAAAGTGATGCCAACATGAAACCGATGAACATCGAGCCGCAATCTCCCATGAAGATCGAGGCGGGATTGAGATTGAAAATAAGAAAACCTAACAATGCACCGGCAAATATTGCAGAAATCATCGTATCAGCATAATTTGCGGATAGAATTCCATTGATGCCCAAAAACGTTGTGGCAATCAGAGCAACACCAGCCGCCAGTCCATCCATGTTATCGAGGAGATTGACGGCGTTAGTAATCCCGATCAACCAAAAAAGAGTAATCCAAATATCGAAAAGTGCATTCCCCGTGATTGGCAGCGTTAGGTTGAAAACTACCACAATAACTGCACCGATTATCTGGCCAAAAAGTTTTTGATAGGGCTTGATATTAAGGAAATCATCAAGTAGTCCAACCAAAAAAAGCCAACTTGCAGCACCCAAAATAACAATTATCGGCTTTGTTAACTCGACTGCTGCAATCGTAATTATTAAAAACGTAAGATAGATAGCAATACCGCCAAGCATCGCCGTCGGCTTCTTGTGCCATCTGTCTGTTCGTGGTTTTGCTACTTGGCCAAACCGAATAGCAAATTTTCTGACAATTAGAGTTAATACAGAGGAAACTGCAATACTGGCTAGGGTGATTATAAGAACCGACTTCAAGTCAACAAAAGGCATATTTAACTGCCAAAAAATAAAATTAGTAAAATATAAGTACAATCTGATTATCCAATATTGACTCTATCGTTCTTTATTAATTTGGACGTTTTGTAACGCTCTGATAAAGCTCAGCAATGTCAGCTACCAGGCGATCACGTGAATAACTTTTTTCTACGAATTCCTTTCCGGCTTGCGATAGACTCTTACGTAATTTTTCATTTTCCGCCAAAAAAATCAATCCTCTAGCAAAGCTTTTGGCATTGCCTGAATCTACTAATATACCTCTTTCGCAAATTGTGAGGCCTTCTTCCCGCTTGAGCTCCTCACCCGCCAGATCTAACACTCCGCCAACAGCAGTTGCTATTATCGGAACACCTGCAGCCATTGCTTCTATAAGTGAAAGCGGAGTTCCCTCATTGAGCGATGTCAAAGCTACAATGTCCGTTACTTTATAAACTTTAGAAATATCCCTGACATTTCCGGCAAATTCGATATTATCTAGCCCAAGCTCTCGAGCTTTTTCTTCCAGCTTTTGCCGCTGCTCGCCGTCGCCCACAATCAGAAACTTCATCGTCTCGCCGTCGCCGCTTTCTTTTATGATCTTTGCCGCCTCTAGCAACAATTCAAGGTTTTTTATCTTTGCCAGTCTGCCGATAGCAGCTATTACTATCTCATCCTTGGCTATCCCAAATTCTTTTTTGAGCCCTGCTTTCTCATCATCGGAAACCGGCTCTAAAAATCTCTCAAGCTCTATTCCCAGCCGTACAATCCTGTACTGACTTAGTTTGCCGATTCCGAATTCTTCATGAATTTCATCCAGTTGCTTTTTTGAGATTACAATAATACAATCCGTGATTTTTGCAAGCAGTTTTTCGATAAAAATGAAGACACTTGTTTTCAATTGCCCATAGTAGCTATGGAATATATGCCCATGAAAAGTATGGAATATAAATGTTCGTCTTGGGCGGCCAATCAGGGATTGCAGATTTAACCATTTATATAGAAAGGCAGCAGCTCGGCCCGCTGCTCCCGCTTTCGCTGTGTGCGTATGTATGATATCGGGCTTGAATTCCCTCATCAATTTCCAGAGCCTAAGCATTACCGGCACATCCCAAAGGCTTAATTCCCGGCTCATTTTTTCTAGATAAACGTTTTTAATTTCATTTTCATTGATTAGGTACTCCATGCTGTCTTCGCCTTCAGGGACCCGCCCGTGCACCAGGATGGTTTCAAATCCGAATTCCTCCAAACCTTTCGAAAGCCAGACAACATGCCTTGCCGGCCCGCCGACATTCAGCCGCGCAATGATTCGCATTACTCTCATCGCAAGTAACTTTTTTGAAATGATTACGTTGACTATACTCGAAAATTCAATTTTTTATACAAAAATTCGGCGAACTTACGCCTCCAGTAACAGTATGCGGCAATTTTGCAGGCAAACTGCTTTACGGTGTTGTGGGTTCACCGCTCCAAAGGACTTTTTGTTCGCCGAAGTTTCGAATATTTCAATAAAACTCGTAATTAAGCTCTTCCTCTGTTTGATAACTTAACTCTATAAAATGTAAAGCAAATTGCGGCTCAATCCATCGAGAAAGGTGACAAAGCGTCCGCCTCATGCCTTATTTCATCAACTTTTTCTTTTCTTCCCGCTCCCATATAAAGACGGTTCGGACAGTTGATCACCATTCCGTCAACGCTTCCGATATTTTTATAACCATGTACTACACCCTTTGGCACAACTACTGCCATCGGGTTATCCTCGCCTACCTGATATATCATTTTTTTGCGATAGGTTGCGGAATGTGGCCGGTTGTCCCATAGCCTTAATTCGAATGTTGACGGCCCGATGAAACAGAAAAGATCAGCCTGGTCAATATGCTCATGCGGCCCGCGCGAAACACCGGGATGCGTAAATGAGATATACGACATAACGGGATGGAATTCCTCTTCGAGTTCGTCCGTGCGAAAAAGCTCGGCTAGCCAACCCCTGTTGTCAAAATATTTTTTTAAGGGATAAGCCACAACGTCTGCAATCTCGCCATCAATAAATGAAATTTCTACCTCGGTCTTAGTCATACTAACCTTTTTTTAATAATTCCTTCTGGCTCAGTTTTTCTTGAATTGTTTCAACCTGCCGCTGACTCAGGGCAAAATTTCAGACATTGTTTGCCCCAGTCTGTGCCACAAGATTTGAAGCCCTTAAAAGGCTCTCAAATGTTCCTGCATCTGTCCACCAGCCATCAAGTTCATCCCAGGTCATCAATCCTCGGTTTATGTAATGATTATTGACATCGGTGATTTCCAGTTCGCCTCGATCACTTGGCTTTAGTGTGCGTATGATGTCGAAAACATCTGCATCATAGAAGTATATTCCCGTTACGGCATAATCCGATTTCGGATTCTTCGGTTTCTCTTCGATGCATACGATTTGATTGCCGTTGATTTCCGGTACTCCGAATCGCTGCGGATCCGCAACCTTTTTCAGCAAAATCTTTGCACCGCTATTTTGCTTGCGATATTCGTCGGCGGCCTTTCTGATGTTTTTCTCAATAAGATTATCGCCAAGTACAACACAGATTTTGTCTCCGTCGGCAAAGTGTTCAACCAATGATAGAGCATCAGCTATCCCGCCCTCACCTTCCTGGTAGGTGTAATTCAGGTGCTTAAGTCCAAAATCTTTTCCGTTACCCAAAAGCCGTAGGAAATCTCCTGCGCTATTTCCACCCGTTACTATCATAATATCAACGATTCCCGCATTAATCAGTGCTTGAATCGGATAAAAAATCATCGGCTTGTTATAAACCGGAAGCAAATGTTTATTTGTAATTTTAGTCAGCGGATAGAGCCTAGTTCCCAAGCCGCCGGCAAGTATCACACCTTTCATAATTTGAATTAACTCAGTCTAACGTCTGCAAAAAGCCAAAAAATATGAAACTGCTTGTTCTAAAACTTACTTATATTTTCCACAAATTGCCGCATTTTCACAATTTGCTCTAAAAATTGAAATTAAAGCTAAATCTCTTTGGAAACTCTCTTGCAATAAAAGTTAGTGGTTCTAGCAGGCTGGCTATCTGAATATTTGAATTAATTTTGATAGGTATGGATTGATCTTTTCTTCATGAATTCGGCAAGTCCGCTGAATCTCCTCTGAAAATCCAACTTCACCAAAAAGGCGATCAATTTTAAGATATGACTTTTTATTTCGCTATATTGGCTGTTTTTTCATTGTTAATTTACTGCAGCTTCATTTTTTGCAGTCTCGGTTTCCAATCCGGCATCAATCCAGGCTTTTGTTCCGCCCACAACATTATAAATTTTATTAAACCCTGCATTTTCCAAGATGCTTGTACCTATGCTTGAACGATATCCGCCTTGACAGATTACAAAAGTTGGCTTGTCAGGATTGAGTCGGCCAACCTCTTTAGCTAAATTGTTCAGCGGCAGATTAATCGTTCTTGCAGCGTGGCCGGCTGCATATTCTGCCGGGCGTCGCACATCAACAAATTGCACTTCATCATTGGCTGTCAACTCTTTCGCTTGGCCCACTGAAATTTGTTCTATGCTCTTTGTCCTTCCTGTGTAATCCCTGATCAAGATAAAACCTCTGACCGTTTCGATCCCAACGCGAGCCAGGCGCATAAACGCTTCATCAACTTGTTCCGATCCTTCAGCTACTATCGCTATCGGAGTGCCGATCGCAATAAGCGTTCCGGCCCAGGAGGCAAACTGTCCGCCAAGCCCTATATTGATTGAGTTTGGTATATGCCCCGCACCAAATTGTTCACTATTCCTGACATCCAATATCACTCCCTCGAAATTCAAGATTTCTTCAGTCGTCATCTGCTGCGGTTTTGGCAAATCTTCCAAAGCTGAAGCTCCCTGAAGGTTTTTCGAGGCACTTTTAACAAAGTATGCTGGAACTTCAGGCTGATCACAACTAACAACCTTTATGAATTCATCCCTCGACATTGGTTGCAAAGCATAATTCATACGGCGCTGTTCACCGAGCGTTGACCATGTTTCTTTTGAAAGCGATTTGCCGCACAAGGAACCTGCACCATGAGCCGGATAAACTTCTGTCTCATCAGGAAGCGGGAGGATTTTTTGCTGTATAGAGTCATAGAGCATCGAAGCCATCTCTTCGGCAGAATAGCCTTTTGAGCCGACCAAATCAGGCCTGCCGACATCTCCGATGAAAAGAGTGTCCCCGGTAAAAAGCTTTGGCGCCGCTTTTGTATCTTCAGTGTCTATTGCCAGAATCGTTATTGCCTCCGGAGTGTGTCCGGGCGTTTCAAGAAACCTTAATTTGACATTGCCAACCATCAATTCATCGCCGTCTTTAACCTTTAGTGCAGGAAAACCTACCTCCGCACGGTGCCCGTAAATTATTTGCGCTCCTGTTTTCTTGGCCAATTCAATATGCCCTGAAACAAAATCAGCGTGCGAATGAGTTTCAATGACGTATTTGATTTTCTGGTTATTGGCTTTTGCTTCGTCGAGATATTGCTGAACGTCTCGCTGCGGGTCAATGACAGCAGCCTCTCCACCAGATCCAATGTAATAAGAGGCATGTGACAAACAGCCAAGATAAAATTGTTTGAAATTCATAACTTAACCTCCAAAGAGAACTCCATAATTTTTCGCTAAGACAAAGACACCAATTCCGAAAACAAAAACTGCGAACCCCTTTTGCAATTTATTGGCTGCGATTCGATATGAAAGCATTGTTCCCAAAACGGCTCCCGACACTGCCGACAATGTAATAATTAACATTAAATTCCAATTAAAACCGCCTCTGCTCACGTGCCCTATAATTCCGGCAACGCAGTTGAGAAAAATAACGAAAAGTGAGGTTCCGATTGCTTCTTTCATTCCAAGACCTCCAAACACAACCAATGCTGGAACAATCAAAAATCCGCCACCAACTCCTAAAAATCCCGTTAATAATCCAACAACTAGACCTGATGAAAAAGCCTTCCAAAAAACCAAGTTACCAGACGGAAAAGCAACTGCTTCTCCATTGCTGTTAGTTTCTATTTTATCCCTTTTCCTCCGCAGCATCAGCAAAGAAATCACCAGCATCAATAGCGCAAAAGTAAACATCAGGGCTGGCGGTGATAAAAGTGCTGTAAGAGGTGCTCCCGCAAATGCACCCATGACACCAGCAACTCCAAAAACCAAACCAGTTTTCAACCTTACAGTTCCTTGCTTGTAATGCAAACATGTGCCAATTAGGCTTGTCGCTCCCACTACGGCTAAGGACATTCCTACCGCTTCATGTGTATCAACGCCTAAAACGTAAACCAGGATTGGAACAGTTAAGATCGAGCCCCCTCCGCCTAAAAGCCCAAGCGAGATCCCGATCAAAGCGCTCAGCACTATTCCTGAAATAAAAATCAAATTCATTTCCCGCTTCTCAATTGATCGTCCATTATTAAAAGCTTATCTGTCTCGCCTTTAATGCGACTCTCAATAAATAAAAAGAATCAGTTAATTGGAATTAACACTTTTCTCTTTTGTAGCAATGCCATTTATCGTTTTATCAACCAAACAGCATTCGTTAGCTGTTTTATTCCAAGGCAATTTTGCAAGTAGCATTCCCATTGCACAGGTGTCCGTCACCGCCGCAAACATCAATCCTGCACCAACAAATCCTGGCAATATAATAAAAAACGGATGAGCCACCAAAGCCAAAATCACACCTGCAAAGACCAAAAAGCCTGCTAAAAACCTCACCTGCCTTTCCAGAGACCATACAGCATTTGCGCTCTTCACAATTTCAAAACCCTCTGACTTCCAGGCCTCAATTCCACCCCGCACATTTCGTACATTTGTCATTCCAAGATCTAAAAGCACTTTCTGCGCCTGTAGAGAGCGCCTGCCTGTCCGGCATATCACAAAAACAGGTCTGTCCTGCATTATCTCTGTATACCGCTTTGAAATGTCACTAAGTGGTATTGGCTTTGCACCACGAATGTGTCCCTCTGC
>DATLZX010000283.1:0-2051 GCA_035573795.1 Pyrinomonadaceae bacterium
CTGCCAAAGCGGCCGCGGTCAATTGCCGCAATTAGATAAAACCATGCCGGCAGGGCATGCTCGAGATCGTATGCTGAGGGCCAGGGCAATCCGTCAGGATGTGTATGATAAAACCCTAGTACATCCAACCCTTGCTCGCCCGCTAGTCTTTCTGCAGCCAAAACATCACGGGCGCTTATCAAAATTCTGTCCTTGACGCCTTCCTCTCGCCGCAAATTCGGCAGGGAGAGATATCTTGTTATAATCGCCCGCTCAGAGAGAAAGCTGCCCAGTAAAAGCCCGCCGGTTTCGTACGGGTAGGCACTCTCCGAGTCAACTATCAATTCATCCAATGCAGTGGTTTCTATCTTTACTGTTGCCATGATTTTTCCAAATGTAATTTTTGATTTTTTGTTTTATTCAATTGTTGTGAAGCAGCAAGCGCTGCCTGCTTGATGTCTTCGAATATCTCTGCACGGTCTTCAATGCCAACCGATATCCGAAGAAGGCCTTCTGTGATGCCGAGCGAAGCACGCAGCTTCGGGCTGAATTCGCGATGGGTTGCCGTTGCAGGATGGACAACCCCAGTAAATATATCGCCTACACTTGTAGCCCTTGTACAAAGATTGAGGCGATTGAGAAAAGCATAGGCAGCCTGCCTGGTATCATCCTTCAGGCGTACGGAAATTATCGGACAAGGCGTTTGCCGGCCGAGCGTTTTCATTGCGGCTGCCAGATCCTTTCCCGTAAACAGGCTCGGATGGATAACCTCTGAAAATAACCCGCTAGCTTCGAATTTTTCAGCCAGCCAAACGGCATTCTCGCACTGCCTCTCTATCCTGATTGCAAGCGTTTTCATACCGCGTCTGATCGAATTTGCCTCGAAAGGGCTCATAACAGCGCCTGCAAGTGACTGAACCGACAATAGCGGCTGCAGAAAAACTTCATCTCCTGCAGCAGTTACTCCGCCGGTTGCATCTGCATGCCCGCCCAGGAATTTTGTCGCACTATGTACAACCAGATCAGCCCCGAATTCTATTGGGCGGCAAATCACAGGCGTTGCAAAAGTGTTATCCACTATCAAAACTGCTTTATGTTTTTTGGCCAGCTCAGCGCACCTTTCGATATCCGTACACCGCAGCAAAGGATTCGAGATCGTCTCGCAAAAAATTGCACGCGGACGATATTGGCTTATTTTTTCTTCCAGCTCCTTTTCGTTTCCGAAATCCGCCAGCTCCGCACGGACTCCAAATGGCGTCAAAAGGCTTCTGACAAGCTCTACTGTTGAGCCATAAATGTCCCTGGAAAATAAGATTACCGAGCCGCTCCTGAGTTCACATGAGAGCAACGCTGCATGTATAGCCGCCATTCCTGAGGCAAAGGCTCTGGCAAAGTTCGCTCCTTCGATTTCAGCCAGGGCTGTTTCCAGTGCTCTGACCGTTGGGTTTCCGTATCTGCTGTAAACAAAATCTTCCAGCTCGCCTTCGACAATTTCATCCATTGTTTCCACACGGTCGAAAATGAAACTGGACGTTGAGTAAATCGGGATAGCAGACGAAACCCCAACCGGCGGCCGAAATCGTTCGCCGGCATGTACCAGACTCGTTGTAATAGCCCTCTTTCGCATCTTGTTTTGTGTTTATTCCTTTTTTCGCTTATTTCACTTGATTTAGCTTTTTTTCCTTTATTTCGCTGATTTCACATATTTCTCGAGTTTCACTTTTTTCGTTTATTTCGCTAACCCGACCTCTATGCCGTGTGCCGCTCTTCTACCTGCTGCCCAAAAATCAAAAAGCCCTCATGCCAAACAGGCATGAGAGCTTTCATTCAAGACAATCTCTTGCGGTGTTTAGCAGTTTTTAAAGTGGAGCAAGTTACCTTAAATCGCCACTACTATCCATGCAAAATCTTTTTGCAGGAATTTAAAGAACCGTTTTTAGAAAATAAACTAATCCCGAATCGTATGTCAAGCATGATCCGGACAGCAGTAACTCTCAAGGCAACCTTGCAAACCTACCTGACTTTTCAAAAATCCCCGAAATCAAAAAGAAAAAGCCGCGAAACCTTTGATT
>DATLZX010000284.1:0-3315 GCA_035573795.1 Pyrinomonadaceae bacterium
TGACGGGCCTGTTGGATGCCGCAAGGCTTCGTGGCTTTACATTCTGGCTGCTGGGCGACCTTTCAGGTGCAGGTTATCCTGGTGCGATAATAGCAATAGGAGCAGGACTTTTAGGAACTGCAATCTGTTTTTTCAAAGCCAGCGCGCTCAACCTGATGATGGTTGGCGAGCGAGACGCTGTAGATTTCGGGGTCGAATTAAATTCGACCAGACTAGTTATATTCATTGCAGCCAGTTTAATGGTTGGAGCGGCTGTAGCAGCAGGCGGTTCGGTTGGGTATGTTGGATTGGTTATCCCTCATTTAATCAGGCTAGCAATGGGCAGTGACAACAGACTGGTAATACCATCATCTGCAATTGGAGGAGCAGCTTTTGTTGTATTGACCGATATGCTTGCAAGAAGCGTAGCGGCACCAAGGGAATTGCCGATAGGCGCAATTACTGCATTGATAGGAGCACCGATTTTCATCCATTTATTGGCCAGGAAATGATGAACAAAAACAGGAAAAAATTAATAGAGATTAGTGAGCTCCGAGCAGGTTATGACAGACAGGAAGTAATTTTAGATATCTCTGAATGCATTTATGAGGGGGAGATCATCTGCCTTCTCGGGCCAAACGGATCCGGCAAATCAACACTTTTGAAGTCAATTAATGGGACTGCAAAAATTTTCAGCGGCTCAGTAAAAATCGGTGAGATTGACAATAAAAGATTAAACCGAAAAGAAATTGCAAGAAAAGTAAGTGTAGTAGCACAGGAGAACGAAACCCGCTTTCCAATTACTGTATTTGAATTCGTGCTGGGGAGCCGTTTTGCCTATTTGAGCAAACTGGGTTTTGAGAGCAGCGTAGACCTTGAATTTACTGAGACAGCGCTCGAGTTATGCGGATTAGCCGGCTTCAGGAACAGGCTGATGAATCAGCTTTCCGGCGGCGAGCGGCAGAGGGTTTTGCTGGCAAGGGCATTCGCAAGCGGTGCAAATGCGCTTTTAATGGATGAGCCGACAGCAAATCTTGATCTGAAACATCAGGTAGAGATATTTGAAATTATCAGAAAAAGGGTGAGCGGATGCGGCTCCGGGGCGCTCATCATAACGCATGATCTCAACCTTGCAGCAAAATACAGTGACAGGATTTGGCTAATGCATGACGGAAAATTAGCTGCAAGCGGAACAGCTTATGAAGTTTTCCGAGAGGAATTGTTGGAAAAAGTCTTTGGAATAAAAATCTCGATAGAACACGCGAAGAACAGCAGGATTACTGTTTTTCCCAGTTTTGATTAAGCTTAGCAGGGAAAGTGTTTTTATCCAGGGCGTTAAAACAAACTTTAAGGTGCATTAATTTAGGAGGACTATAGCATAAAAGTTTCTTATATGTGTTAGGAGCGTTACTGCCGGTTCAGACCTGAAAAGAATTTTTCGAACCAAGCGGTAACTTGTTGGGCGAATGAGCATAGGAAGCACGGTGAGAGACCGTCGCTGCCCTCGCAACCGTAACCTTTCAGTGGCTGCCAAGTTAGCAGAGTTTTGATAGCTGCAAGCTGGCAGACATCAAAAAGCAGCCAAGCCAAATATCTGTAAGAAAGCTGATTAGAAAGGAAGCCGGGAACTAGGCTGATTCGTCAGGGAATTGAACCATTCTGCGAAGGGCAGAAGAGGGAGGAAAAATGTCTAACAAAATAATAATTTCGATAATTCTAATATTGACCTTCACACGAATCAACCACTCACAAACAGAATCAGAAATCAGAGGAACAGTTTTATTTAGAGGGAAGCCCGCCGAAAATGCGGTTGTAAATATAAGCAGCCAGACTGCTTTGGCAAAGACAAATTCCGTCAGATCAGATAAAAGCGGCGGCTTTAGCTTCAAGCTGCCTTCAGGAAAATACTACATCACAGCGGAAGCTAACATTGACGGTGCGAAGGCATCAGCGGCCAGAGAACTTCTTGCCGAACCCGGTAAAGCTACAGTAATAGAATTGGAGATGCTAATACGCCTGCCGAATGAAATTGTAACTATCGCAGTAAATCAAAATCAGCTCTCTGATGAGGTTTCCAAGACTGTTGCAGCAGTTGGAGCAGAAGAGTTAAGGCAGCGAGCTGATTTCAGCCTGGCCGAAACTTTAAGAACCGCAGCCAGCTTGAGAGTACAGCAACTGGGCGGATTTGGCCGCACCGCCTCGATAAAAGCAAGGGGATTGAGAAATCAGGATACAGCAATTTTGATTGACGGTGTGAGGCTCAGAGACGCTTCTTCCATAACCGGCGATGCATCGGCATTTATCTCTGATTTGACCTTAACTAGTGTTTCGAAAATTGAGATTCTAAGAGGGCCCGGCTCATCACTTTACGGAACAAATGCGGTTGGGGCAACAGTCAGCCTGGTAACACCTAATCCGCAGAACAGGCCAAGCGGGCAAATTTCTTATGCAATCGGCGGTTTGGGGTTGCAACGCTTCAGAGGAAATTTATCTGATGGAACTTCAGATGGCAGATTTGGTTTCAACATAGCAGTTTCCAGGACTGCGTATACACAAGGAATTGATGGAAACGATGAAGCTTTCAATACAAATTTTCAAGGAAGGATAGACTACAACCCGCTAAGGAAATTAAACCTCTCTGGCAATATATTTGTATCAGATGCTTTTGTCAAATTAAACAGCAACCCGGATACAGTCGGTACAATGCCAGTCAGCAATTCGGTGATTATTGAAGCAAAGGAAAACGTCAATTTTACGCCGGATGTTGACGATCCAGATTCACAGCAAAGATCAAAGTTTGTTCTGGGGTCTATAAACGCCAATTTTATTATTTCGAACTCAGGCACATTTACGGCCTATTACTCGGGAGTCAAGACAACCCGTAAAAATGACAACGGGCCGCTAGGAATTGGTTTTCAGTCAGCCGGAACCAGCATTTTCGGAGGAGACATACAAACCGCCGGCGGAAGGCTTTCGATTGCAGCAGCGGGCTCAGGAGTACTTCAGCTTGGGTATGAATTTGAGAATGAAAATTATCTGAATGAAGGAAAAACCCCCAGCGGCAGCGGTAATTTTACGACACGGGCGAGCCAGTCAAGCAATGCCATTTTTGCACAGTTTATTTCAAGTCAGTTTTTCAAGCGGCTTCAGCTTACAGGAGGTTTCAGGTTTCAGGACTTCGAACTTAGGACGCCAAGATTCAGCTCGACAAATTCTCCATACCAAGGATTACAGGGGCTAGATCCGCCTCATGCAATTACTTTTGACGGCTCAGCAGTCTATGGAATTGAGAAAACCGGCACATCTTTGCGCTTTCATGTTGGAAACGGCTACCGC
>DATLZX010000285.1:0-6232 GCA_035573795.1 Pyrinomonadaceae bacterium
TTTAGAGCTTGAATACGCCGACAGGGCAAAGTTATTTGTCCCGGTCGAAAGGCTTGACCTTGTGTCACGATTCGCCTCTGCCGAGTCTTCCACGCCCCGGCTTGATCAACTTGGTTCGATTGGCTGGCAAAAAACGAAGGCAAAAGCCAAAAGGGCGATTCGCGATATGGCTGACGAATTGCTAAAGCTATACGCCGAACGCTCGATAGTCAAAGGATTCGCTTTTTCACCCGATACGCCATGGCAGCGTGAGTTCGAAGATGCTTTCCCCTATGAACTAACGGCTGATCAACGCCGTGCCATTGAAGACGTCAAGCAAGATATGGAAAGCGAAGTCCCTATGGACCGGCTAATTGTCGGAGATGTCGGATACGGCAAAACCGAAGTCGCGATGCGGGCAGCATTCAAAGCTGTGATGGACTCCCGCCAGGTGGCAGTGCTTGCCCCTACGACAATACTAGCCTATCAGCACTATGAAACCTTTCGAAGCCGCTTCTCTGCTTTTCCGGTCAAGATCGAGCTACTTTCGCGTTTCAGGTCCAGAAACGAGCAAAAAGAAATCGTACAGGCTGCAAACCGTGGCGAGATTGATATCCTGATTGGCACCCATCGTATTCTTTCCAATGACGTCGAATTAAGCAGGCTCGGATTATTGATAATTGACGAAGAGCAGCGTTTTGGTGTAGCCCATAAAGAAAAACTCAAACGTTTCCGCAAAAAAGTTGACGTATTGACGCTTTCTGCTACTCCAATACCACGCACTCTGAATATGTCTCTGGTCGGTATTCGGGATATGTCCATAATTGAAACTCCGCCGCGCGACAGGCTTGCAATAAATACACAAGTCGCACAATTTTCTGAATCAATCATTCGGTCCGCCATTGAGTTAGAGCTTGCCAGGGATGGACAAGTCTTTTTCATTCATAACCGCGTCGAAACCATAGAATCCGTAGCTGCCCTTGTTTCAAAAATCGTCCCCGGAGCCAGAATAGCGATCGGGCATGGCAAAATGAATGAAAAGCAAATGGAGCAGGTAATGCTCGATTTCATCGCAAAACGTTATGATGTCCTCATAGCTACAACGATAATTGAGAACGGAATAGACATCCCTTCGGCAAATACGATAATTGTTAACAGGGCAGATACATACGGACTCTCACAACTTTACCAATTACGCGGCCGCGTTGGCCGATCAAATCTAAGGGCTTATGCATACCTTCTGATTCCGCCAGAGTCCGAGCTTTCTCAGATTGCCAGAAAAAGGCTTACCGCAATACGAGAATTTTCTGACCTGGGGGCAGGTTTTAGAATCGCCGCTCTTGACCTCGAACTTCGCGGCGCAGGGAGTTTGCTCGGAGGCCAACAGTCAGGCCACCTTGATACATTGGGTTTTGATCTTTACACACGGCTTCTTGAAAGAACTGTAGCCGAGCTGCGGGGTGATGATGTCCCGGATGAAATCGGCGTTTCTATCAATCTCGAAGCCTCTGTCAGTATTCCACAAAACTATATTTCGGATACTGCCCAAAGGCTTAGAACATACAAACGAATTTCCTCGGCCATAAATGCTTCAGAACTGAATAAGATTTACCTGGAGCTGGAGGACAGATACGGCAAAATACCCGACAACGTAATTTCTCTTTTCAAATACTCCAGAATCCGTCAACTAGCCGAAAAACTGCGCATCGCCTCGATTGATAAATCACAAAATCAGATTTTGATTAAATTTCATCCAAATACGACAGTTGACCCGGCCAGGCTTTTAGAATTGATCGAATCAGGAAAGGCCAGCTCCTTTTCAGCATCCGGAGTTCTTCGCATCGAGGCTGATTCAAAGGAAACAGTCGAAAAGGCTGTGCAAATCCTTGAAATGCTCTCTTCAAACGGCCACGAAGTAAAATAGTTTTTTGAGGTTCGGCCTCAGGTTCATATAATTTCCCGTAAACAACGTAATCAGTCAACAAATCTAGCCGCTGCACCATTTAGCATTTTTGATAACTTGATTCTTTGCCCTCAGCTCGAAGCCTTGTTTTACTTTTACTAAGATTACTGAATTATCGCATTGTTCAGCAGAGCGTTTTTTCTCAAACATTTTATTTGCCGAAACTTATTTTGTAATGCATTTTGTGCGATAATCCGTTATATCAAACAAACCTTTTACAATGCCTGAGGCATCGAACAGGTTTGTAAACCCGGTCGGTTGTCTTTACCATGTTTCTTTGCAAATCAACATGGTTTTAGATTGCCTGATTTTTTTGAGGAGTTTCTCTTTTCATGCGTAAACTGAACATCCCTATTTTTTTGATTGCTTTCTTAGTCTTTTTAGTCAGCATTGCTTCAGCTCAGGAAACAGAAGAGCGAGTCGTTGATGAAGTAGTTGCGGTCGTTAATGACGGCGTCATTACTCTCTCCAAAGTCAAGCGAGAGATGAAATCCATTGTTGATCTTGATGTTCAGCAAGGAAAATCTCGCGAACAGGCCGAGCGGGATGTTCAGGCAAAGCAGGGCGAGCTGATTGCAAACCTGATTAACGAAGAATTGATAATGCAGAAAGCCAAAGAGCTGAACTTGGATCCGGACATCGAGGCCAGCATCAACCAGAGAATGCTTGAGATAATGAAGGAATATAACCTCAAATCGCTTGATGCTCTCTACGAGCAGATGCGTTCTCAAAATCTGGACCCTCAGGAAATACGGGATATGTGGAAAAAACAGGCCGCCCGTGAACGGATTCTCCAATCACAGGTACAGGCCAAGCTTTATTGGTCTTTTTCACCAAAAGAATTAAAGGACTATTTCGATAAAAACAAGGCCAAATTCACCAAACCCGAAAAAATCTCCTTTAGTGAGATTTTCCTCTCTTTTGCCGGCCGTCAGGAGTCGGCGGTTCGTGAAAATGCCAATAAAATAGTAGCGCAGCTCAAGTCCGGGGCAGATTTTTCTCAAATCCAGAAAGAGCAATCCGATCCGGGAATGGTTACACAAGGTGCCGGAAAACTCGAAAAAGTCCGCACTGACGACCTGCCCGAAATCATTAAGACGCCTCTTAAAAACGTAAAAGTCGGCTCAGTTACCGATCCGATCGAAATTAAAGACCTTGGAATAATCATTCTCAAAGTAGATGAAAGAGAAGCTGCCAGCAGTGAATCCGAATTCAACGAATCCGCCGTCAGGCTTGCAATGATGCAGGAAAAATATCCCCAGGCTGCAAAAGATTATTTTGCAAAATTACGTGAGGATGCCTATATCAAAATCAACGATAATTACCGTCCGCTGGTCGCTCCAATTCTTTATGCAGATGAAAGGCAAAACAAGCAAGCAGCCAAAAACGACAAAGAAAACTAGTTGGTAAGCCTATAAGCCATTTCAGCCCTGTACCGTTTTACTCGGGACGTTTTTCCTGTAGCGAATTGAAATAAAACTGTAAATTCAGAAAAATTTACCACTTAGAACTGCCTTTTTTTGAAACACAATATTAGAGTGCCTGGACTGAATGTTTATTCGTGCTCCAGGAAATTTCTGAAATCTAGAAAGAATAGTTTTATCAGCTTTGGCCGGTGCCGGGATTGCAAAGTGCGGCTATCTGATCAACTACTGAATCCGGCTCGAAAGGTTTTGTCAGATACCGGTGAAACCCGGCTTCGAAAGCTCTCCGTCGGCTTTCAGCCGAGGCAAATGCACTCAATGCAAGGGCCGGAATATCCCCGCCATGATTGGAATCAAGTGACCTGATTTTTTTTATCAGTGAATAGCCGTCCTCTTCAGGCATTGCGAGGTCTGAAATTATTACATCGAAGCGATTCGATTCTTGCGAGGATAGTATTCTCAACGCCGCTCGCGCAGAATCAGCCGCCACTACCTGGGCTCCGTTTTGTTCAAGAAAAATCTGCAAGACTTCCCTCGAATCTACGTCATCTTCGACAATAAGGACTTTCAATCCTTCAAGACGTCTGCGATGTACGGTAGTTGTCTCATTTATTGAAGTTTGAGCAGATTCGCCAGAAAAAGTGGGCAGCGTTACGATGAACTTTGCACCTTTCCCTACACCATCGCTTTTTGCTTCTACTGTTCCGCCATGTTTGGTTACGAGGATTTTTACGATAGAAAGCCCTAGCCCTAATCCCGATTGGCCCTGCGTTGTAGGCACTCCGCGGACATATTGCTTAAAAATGTCAGGCAGGATATCTTTTGAAATTCCTACTCCGGTGTCTTCTACCGTAACTTTTACTTTGGATTCTTCTTCCTCAAGTCTTACTTTAACCATTCCGCCGCGAGGTGTGAATTTTATTGCATTAGAAAGCAGATTGACAAAAACTTGTTGTAAACGGCTTGGGTCGCCAAAAATCACAACGTTATCCCGATTTGTTTCAAACTCAAAATCCAGCCCCGCAGCCTCAGCAGATGGCCTTTGCCCTTCGAAAACCGAGCGTAAGATCGTTACAAGATTAGTAGCCCTGTTCTCCAGCTTTATCCTACCCGAAGCGACTCTTGCCGAGTCAGCCACATCACTGATTAGCTTTGCCTGTACCTCAGCGCTTTTCTCTATTGTTTCAAGAGCCTTTCGGCGTGTGGCTTCATCAACTTCACGTGTCAGGAGTATCTTTGACCACATCAAAATTGCATTTAGCGGAGACCTAAGCTCATGTGAGACGAAGTTAAGAAAAAAGTCCTTCGCACGGTTAGCAATCTCCGCCTCGTCTCTGGCTCTTCGCTCTCGTTCAAAAATCCTCTCAAGTTCATCTGCCGCCATTCGCTGACGCGTTATTTTCTTGCTTGAGGCGTAGATGATCATTTCCTCATGCTCTCGCAATGAGCGTACTTCAAGGAGTATCCAGTCCACCTCTCCGCTATCCTGCTTTACCCTAAACTCCTCATCAAAGTGAAGCTCGGCTTTAATGGCTTCGTTAAGCCTTGTTTCAATACGCTGGCGGTCCTCTACGCTTATGGCATTTAGGATTTCATTCAAACTTGGCATATGAGAAGCTAACCCGCCAAGATGTTCGCAAAATGCGGTGTTAGCTTTGGAAAAACCTTTGTTCCGGTAATAAACCCACAATCCTGCACCGCAAAAGTCTGCTGCCGCCAGCAATTGTTCAATATCCACTTCATCGTTCACAGATTCCGATTCTTTGCCATTATTTTGAACAGCTTCTTTGAAATCGCCAGATTCTGCCTCAGAGACTTTTAATTGCCCGGATTCTTTCATTGTTCTCGCTTTACGATTCTTTATTCTTAAAAGCTGATGGCTTTCCTTGTAGCTTTTTGAAACAGATTGCCATTTATATTTCTTCTGACTTCCGACTTTTTTGATTATCTTATCAGAAATTACAAAAGCATGCGGCCGCTTGATTGGCGACCGCATTTTGATTCGGGCACGGTTTTTCTACCCGACAGTTTGTGGGAGATTAACTAGGAGATAAATTTGCTAAAGCCTAAACAAACCTGGTTGCAATAATTAAAGCTTTCTAAATCTGGTTTAGAGTTCTATCTATTCAAACCATTGCTTTCACAAAATCTATTGTTATGTTAATCAAATCTTGTGCCTAAGATATTTTTCAAGCTATTGTTCAGTTTTCCTAAGTAATTCACTGGTTTTAACAGTGTTTGACCTAAAAATCCATTTAAATAACTGAAATAAAATAATACACCTCAAAACTACTTCTGCATTCAATGCTGCTCAGAAAGGTCTGGGCTTGCTTATATGTGTACGATTATGATACAACAAATTCACAAGCACGATTACATTAACTCAATTACTTTCAGTAATTTAGCTTTTCTGTCATGGCATAGCCTTTGCCAAGCTGAACTTTAAGAAGAAATTTTTACAAAAGTAATTCTTGAGGCCAGACTGCTGAGGCCAACGGAATTATGAAATGGCTAAATATTAAAAATTGCAGATTTTCTAGTTTCGCAACAATCTCAAAACCGGAAAATCTAAACAACGAAAACGTTCGAAAACGATACAAAGCACATATTGGAGTTTTTTTGTGACGCAAAAAGACAAAGCACTGGTAATTGACGACGATGCCGTAACCCTTGACCTTTTCGAGTATGAGCTCAAGGCGCAGGGTATGGATGTAGTCCTTGCTGAAAGCGGCCAGCGTGGGCTCGAATTGATCAAGTCCGGAAATGAATTCGATGTTGTTTTAACAGATTTAAACCTGCCGGACATCAACGGCATCGAAATGGTTCGGCTCTCGCGAGAGCTTTTACCGATTACTGAAGTCATCGT
>DATLZX010000286.1:0-2094 GCA_035573795.1 Pyrinomonadaceae bacterium
GATGGCCGATGGTGTCGCGGTTGCAGCTGGTTGTCCACTCTGGCTGTAAATGCTGCTGGAAATCAGCAGTATCAGTAAAAATCCAGACGGAAATATTCTTTTAACTAAACTACCCTGAGGCCTGCTGCTTTCATTCCATGATTTTGTGAAAATCCTTATCATCAAAAAAAGCTTCTGCTCGAAATTAAGCTATCTTGCAAAAAAACCCGCTAAAAAATTTTAATGCGGCTCGGTTTTTTTCCACTGCCGCATGATTTTTTAATTAGATAGGCTCTTGCGGATTTTATTTTTAAATAAAATCGCTTCTTTTTTTATAGCATTTTCATTCAATGTGAGCAAACGCCTGTTAAACATTACCCAACGCCCGCCAATCATAACCGATGTTACGTCAGAGGCTTTAGTTGCATAAACGAGTTGGGAATAGAGGTTGAAAAGCGGTGTCTGGTGCAGGCCGGAAATGTCAACCAATACAAGGTCAGCGTATTTTCCCACTTCTAAAGAGCCGGTTTTATCCTCAAGATGCAAGGCCCTGGCCCCGTCTATAGTTGCCATACTGAAGGCCTCCTCTGCCGAAACTGCCTTTGGGTCCCTGCTAAAAACTTTATGAAGCTTTGCTGCCGTGTCCATCTCTTCCCAAAGATTAAGGTCGTTATTTGAAGCTGCACCATCCGTACCTAACCCTAGCCTCATCTTAAGCCTTAGCATAGCCGGCACCGGTGCCACTCCAGCTGCCAGCTTCATATTTGATTGCGGGTTATGAACTACTCCAACATTCCTTCGTTTTAATATTTCGAGCTCATTTTCTTTGGCCTGGATTACGTGGGCAGCGATTGTTTTATCAGTAAAAAAACCGATGCTCTCCAAAAATTCTATCGGGCGCAATCCGTTGTATTTCTCCATGACATATTTGGTCTCGCTTTCTGCCTCGGCCAGATGTATAACCAACGGGACTTTATATTTCATGGAAAGGTCTCGTGCCAGCAAAAGATGCTCGGCAGATACAGTGTACGGAGCATGCGGCGCAACAGCAGGAATTATCAAAGAATCTCTCTTCCATTTATTTATAAAACTCTCTGTATATTTGAGCGCTTCGCTAAATGTTTTATTATCGGGAGCCGGAAAATCTATCAGCGTTTCACCAAGCACGGCCCGGATTCCCGCTCTCCGACTTTCCTGAGCAATCGCATCTTCGAAGTAATACATATCGCAAAAAAGCGTTGTTCCGCCGCGAATCAATTCTGCGATTCCCAGCCTTGTCCCTGCCCTCACAAATTCCTCATTTACATTCTTTGCCTCTGCCGGAAATATATACTTCGTCAGCCATTCCTGCAGATCCAGGTCATCGGCTAGCCCGCGTAGCAGCGTCATCGGTATATGCGTATGGCCGTTTATCAGGCCAGGTATGATTACTTTGCCGTCGGCTCGGACAGTTTGCCTTGAATAAATTCGCTCGGGGAGCTGCTTTTTATTTCCAATAAAAACAATCAGACCATTTCTGACCCCGATAGCTCCATCATCTATTATTCGCCTGGTGGGATCCATTGTAACAATTGTCCCACCAATAATTAGCGTATCGAATCTTTCTGCTGCCCGCGTACTTTGAGCATTTGAGCTAAAAGAAATCGCAAGAATCAAAAAAAGCGATGCCGTGGTTATTTTCTGAGTAAGAAATCTCACCTTTTTGTATCCTTTAATGACTTGAAATTAATGATTTGGAAAGCTTCACTATTAAACCCCTTTGGCTTCAATTAAACAGCTTTGTCAGAAATTAAAACGCTTTGTCCACCGCTAAACCTTTTTAGCCATAAACCCTTATTTTTGCAAAGAGGAATCAATCGAGCCGCAAAATCAGCTCGCAAATACGCCCCTGCGGCTCAGGGCAAAAACAACTCTGGGTCTATCAACTTTTAGGTAGATCTATCAATCTTTCAGAATGCCTATCAATCAATTATAAGGTGTATCAATCATTTGCAAGGAAAATGAGTTTTACTGCTGGCTTACTTTTCTTCAAGTTGTTTCCTATCAAAGGCTTCGGGCAAAAGCTCCGAGATTTTTTTCCTGACAATGTGCTTTCCCTCATCTATCAATATTAAA
>DATLZX010000287.1:0-2378 GCA_035573795.1 Pyrinomonadaceae bacterium
TAGATCAACTATTTTGGTGAATTGAACCGTTACTAGGGAATTTCCAGACTACACCTCGATTACGTCGACCTCCGGAGATACAAGTGATTTTGGTATCAATGCCGGGAAAAAAGCCATCACTTCTTCTACTTTTGGCCTTCCGCCGGCGAAACCTGTAACTGCCGGAGGTCCTGTCAAAATCAGTGGAGCAATCTCACGCGTAAAGCGTTCTACATCCTGGCGGCTTTGTCCCCTGACGCCGATCCTCAATTGTACTTCGGCAAGATTCTCGGGTGGATCGCCTGCAAGCGGGCCATGCGTTGCATTTACACCTACAAACTCTGTCCTGATTTCTTCGAATTTCAAATCAAGCCTTTCCAAGCGTTTCCGCAGAATACTATCGGCAGCCCTTGCTTTGTCAAAGGCATCAGGCCAAGCATAAACCAGCGTTCCTACGGCTTTCCAGCCGGCAGAGTATGCAATAGAGACCTTGTAAAAATCAGTCGCAGGCTTGCCCTTTATGCCTGAAACTTTTACGCGGTCGGTGCCATCTTCATTCAAAACGATCGAGGTGAAGTCTGCAATTACGTCCGGCGTAATATACTCGGTAGGATTTCCCATTTCATAAACCAGTTGCTCGGTAACGGTTGCCCGGTTGACAAGTCCGCCGGTTCCCTCGTGCTTGGTTACGAAAAATTCGCCATTTTCAGAAGCCTCGATTATTGGGAAGCCGACGTCTTCAAGATTTGGAATTTCCCGCCAATGGTACTGGCAGTTACCGCCTGAAGCCTGAGCGCCACATTCGATAATATGCCCGGCAATTGTGCCCGCAGCCAGTTTATCCCAATCAGTTTTATCCCAGCCAAATTCATACATCAGCGGAGCCAGAGTCAGTCCTGTATCGGTAAGCCGGCCGCCGACTATAATGTTTGCACCTTTATTCAAAGCATCGAGTATTCCGTCAGCTCCGAAATAGACATTTGCAGACGAAACTTTACCCCTGATTTCGGACAATGGCTGGCCGGTTTCCATGTTTTTGATTTCGATGCCATTCGCAATGAAATCATCCAGCCGATCGAGAATATCGTCACCCTTGACAACTCCTATTCTTACCTTGCCAGCAAGTCCATGCTGCCGGGCTGTTTCACTCAAGGCAGCAGCGCAGCCGGCAAGGTTTACTCCGCCGGCATTCGTGATTACTTTGATTGATTTTTCAACACAATCAGGGAAAATTTCTTGCATCAGAGAGATGAAATCCCTGGCATAGCCGGCATTTGGGTCGCGCTGACGCTGCTTCTGCAGGATGCTCATAGTAACTTCTGCAAGGTAATCCAACACAAGGTAATCAATCGGCCCGCGGCGCACCTGATCAATGGGAGCGGTCAGCAAGTCTCCCCAGAAACCTTGACCGCTCGCTATCCTAACGGTTTTTTGCATTTTTCTTTTTTGGCTAAATTATTTTTTATTTTGAAACGTGCTTCAGTAGATGATTTTTTTACTGCGGCTTACTACTTTTCTACCAGTTTTATATGATTTTTTACCGACCCACTTTGAGCCGCGCCAAACTCTTTTTGTTACCCATTTTCCGCCTTCATAAACACGAATTGTTACCCATCTGCCTCCTCGGTATGTGCTGCGGATTATGCCGGGTTTTCTTTTCTTCTTCACCCGAACCTGCGCCGATGCTGTAAAAGGATTACCGTTTGAGTCAGCCGAAGGCAGGAATGCAAACCCGCCAATCATCACGAATACTAAAGACAATCCTAAAAATTTTCTCCTCATAGTTCCTCCTAAATTTAAATAGTTATAAATAAAAGCCTTAGCGGCCAAATCAACAAAGTTCGCAGTTGTGGCAAATTGCTAACAGGACTTCTCGAAATAATTTGCTCTTTGGTAACTCATCGGCCTTCGATAATTTCAGGTTTAAAATGATACTTCAATTCTCAAAATAAAAAGCCTCGGTAAAAATATAGAGTTATCGTAAACTTTGTGATTTTAGACAATAATGCTATTTCTGACTCCGTACGTTTTGGCGAATGTAATTAACTATATCTTCCGTCGAGGTTCCGGGAAGAAAAACCTCCGAAATTCCTTTTTCTTTAAGCTCCTGGATGTCTTCGACCGGAACTATTCCGCCGACCAGAACCAGAGTATCGTCCATTCCTTTTTGCCGCAATAACTCGACAATTTTCGGGCAAAGCGTTTTATGAGCACCGCTTAAGATAGAAATTCCAACTGCGTCAACGTCTTCCTGCAGAGCGGCATTTGCGATCATTTCGGGCGTCTGCCTCAACCCGGTATAAATTACTTCCATGCCGGCATCTCTTAATGCCCTGGCGATTACTTTTGCTCCGCGATCGTGGCCGTCTAGGCCCGGTTTTGCGACTAATACACGAATC
>DATLZX010000288.1:0-9124 GCA_035573795.1 Pyrinomonadaceae bacterium
GTCAAAAATGCCAACCCGCCCAACAATATCTTATCGGGCTTTCGTAATAAAGCTGAATTGACAGTCATTTGGTGCATTAGGTTGTCTTTCTGATCACAACGTTTAGAATCGTGTTATTTTGACTAAGATTTCTGACTTAAACTATTCATATTGATTCTTTTTCTCATCATTTTAACAGCGTGAGCGGTAAATCTGACAAGGTAAGCCAGATAAGCGAGCAAGGCTTTTATTATTGAAGGAGCTGACTCTACCCTTGCCACAAATTGACGGCGTAAATTAAGCGGATGTCGCTCATCAAATAGCAAAATTTCCAAAACACGCCTCGAGCTCAAGGTGTGCAGCGATGGAGGATCGGTATTCGGCTCGCACCACACAAGAGCTTTCGGTTCCACAAACAGACGATAGCCGTTTTTTCTAAAGCGCATTGTATATTGTGCATCTCCCCAGCCGAAAGGAAATTTTTCAGCATCCATCAGGCCAAGTTTTCTGATTCCATCTGCAGGAAAAAGCACTGTATTTCCGACTATACATTCTACTTCGAAAGTACTTTTAGGAATGTTAAATGCTGTTAGATCTTTCGGAATGACCCAGCCGCCCTGAAGTGTATTCCATCTCTGGTTTACCTGAAACACTTTGTGCGGCTCACTCCAAAGCAAGAGCAGAGCTCCAATTACACTCTTTTGAAATTTACTTGCAGCAGCTACAAGTCTTTGTAAAAAATCCGGATGAAAGACCGAATCATCATTCATTGTACAAATGTATTCCGGCTCCCATTCCAAAGCCTTCTGCATTCCTAAGCTTGTTCCGCCGGCATAGTGCAATGTTCCACCTCCGTTTAACAAAACTACTTCAGGATATTGAGCTCTGATGGCATCGCCGGTTCCGTCAGTCGAGCCATCATCTACAACGAAGATCTTAACTTCAAGGCCATCTTTATTGATTCTTGTAAGACTTCTTAAGGCACGCAGAGTGGTTTCCCGCCGGTTGTAAACCGGGATTACAAGGGCGACTTTAACTTGCTGTTGGAGATTGCGGGGCTTCACACTAGTTTGGAATCGCACTTAAAGAAAAGTTGCTCTCCTTCAACCTGGCTGAAACTTGCTCTTCTATCCATTTATAAGTTTTTTGAAGCCCTTCCTCGAGACTTATTTGCGGCTCCCAATCAAGCACTTTTTTCAAAAGCGAGTTGTCGGAATTGCGTCCGCGCACGCCTTGCGGACCGTCAATGTATCTTTTCTCGATTTTGATACCAGCTATTTCAGCAATTATATCTGCAAGCTGATTTATAGAAACCATCCTATCCTGGCCCAGGTTTATCGGATCTGAAAAATCCGAATTCATCAGTCTATAGAGTCCTTCAAGACAGTCTGTAATATAACAAAAAGAACGGGTTTGCTCACCATCGCCCCATATTTCGATTTCGTGATTGCCGGTCAGTTTCGCCATAGCAATTTTACGACACAGGGCAGCCGGTGCCTTTTCACGTCCACCTTCCCAGGTTCCCTTTTCCCCAAAAATATTATGGAAACGAACTATTCGTGTTTCTAACCCATAATCTTCCCTGTAATATATGGCCAGCCGTTCGGATACTAACTTTTCCCATCCATAAGCATCCTGCGGCATTGCAGGATAGGCATCATCTTCAGCAAGCGGCCTGACATTAGTATCAGTCTGTAAAAACTCGGGATATATGCACGCTGAGCTGGTGTATAAATAACGATTTACTCCGGCCTGGCGCGCTGCCTCTATTGTATTCAGGTTGATGAGGGCATTGTTATACAAAATTTGCGCATTATGGTTTGAGATAAACCCCATTCCGCCCATATCAGCCGCCAGTGCATACACCTCATCAACGCCGATGCACGATTTGCGGGCTGCCTCTGCTTCCCTTAAATCAAGCAATAGAAACTCATCAGCATCGCTTTCAGAAAATTCTGGGTATTTCAGGTCAACTCCCCTTACCCAATAACCTCTGTTCTTTAAGAAAGTTACTAGGTGACTTCCGATAAATCCACCTGCGCCGGTTACCAATACCTTTGTTTGTTCACTCATAAATTGAATAATTTGGGAGAAAAAGTGAGATATGATCTAGAAATTATACCGAGCGGTTCAATCTTCTATATATTTCTTGGCAGAATAATAGCTCTGGTAGTAATAATAATTTTCTTTGGAGTTTAGGTTTACTTTATTCAAAATCACTCCGAAAATCTTTGCCCCGACATCCTGCAGCAATTGCCTTGCTCTTCGTACGACCTGCCTTGAACTTCTTCCGGAGTGGACGACAAGGATTACTCCATCTACCATTGAAGCTATCAAAACTCCGTCAGTAAAAGACGTTATCGGCGGAGAATCTATAACTACGTGGTCATATAATTCACAGTATAAGGCTATCAATTTTCTCATCTGTTCCGAGCCGATCAGTTCCGCCGGATTTGGCGGGATCGGTCCAGAAGGTAAAATGCTGACTCTCGTAGCCTCATCATAAATTAGAAAATCTTTCACATTTTGCGCGGAAAGCTCGCTCGAAAGTAAGTTTGATAAGCCGCTTACATTTTTGACTCTGAAAACTGAGTGTACGCGAGGCTTTCGCATGTCTGCATCAATGATAAGAACCTTTGCGCCGGTTTGTGCAAGGCTGATTGCAGTATTTGATGCTGTTGTGGTTTTACCTTCAGATGGAAGGCTCGAAGTAATCAAAAGAGTTTTTGGAGCATGCCCTGCGCTCGATAACAATATCGAGGTCCTAAGTTGGCGATAAGCCTCTGCCAAAGGAGATCTTGGATCGGCATCTGTCAAAAGTTCCCATCTAGACCTTTCTTCTGCGGCTTCACCACTTGTGGCTCCAACCAGTAAAAGCCTTCGTTTCGCTCCGACATCTATTGTAGGTATCGCAGCAAGAGCCGGAAGCTGTAGATATGTCTCAACTTCCTCAGTCGAGCGTACTGTGTCATCGAGATATTCAAGCAGCAATGCCAACCCGATCCCGAAAAACATCGAGAGTATTAAAGAAGCAAAAACCGTAAGTCCGCGGCGTGGCGAAACTGGTGTCGGATCCGGCACAGCATAATCTGTAATAGAAATATTGTTATCAGAGCCTTGAGCAGCAATATCGTTTCCGCTCTGCTGTTTTCTTAAATTATCCAGAAAGCCTTTATTCGTCTCGATGTTCTGTTCGAGCAGTTTGATCTGAACTGCCCCGACATTTTGCCCCTGTGCAAGGTTGTATTGCTCGTCGTAAGCTTTACGAATCCTCTCTTCGCGGTCTTTAGCCTGTTCGTACTCTGTTTTTAAGCTGTCCAGCAGCAACTGCGTACTTCTTTTACGAAACTCTTCGAGTTCATCCCTATTTTTCTGCACTTCACGAGTCAGGGAATCTTCGAGAGTTTTTATTTGTGTATCAATTTCTTTTACTTCCGGAGCGCTTTCTTTGAAATCTACCAGCAGTTTTGCGCGGGTTGCTTTAAGGTCAGCAATCTTTTTTTGAACGTCATTCCTGAATTCCCTCAGACTATTTTCTTGCTCGGTAATGTAACGTGCCATTTTCTCTTCCATCATTGCCTGAGCGTTTTCAGGGGAATTCAAAACAGCAAGGTATTTTGCCTGTGCAAGTTTTCTATCATTCTCGGCTTCAAGTAAAGATTTGTTGAGCCCTGACAACCTGTCCAAAACTATCGTTTGCTCACCATCAGTTTTCAAGATTCCGGCAGTTTTTTTCAGCTCTACCAATTTCAGTTCGTCATTTCGAATCTCAGCCTGCAGATCAGAAATTCTTTGCTGCAGAAAATCATTGGTTTTTCTATTAACACCGGAACGCTTTTCCCAATTTTGGCGAACGAAAATCTCAGCAACCGCATTCACCAGAAATGCGGCAAACTGTGGGTCAGTGTGACGGTATGACAGCTCTATCAGTCTGGTATCTTTGAATGTTACCCTTGATTCCCTGACCGGTTCTACTGCAAGCTCGAGCCTGATCATGTCAACGTAAGGAGCAAGCCTGACGGCATCCGCAATCTCATCGCTGCTTAGCGGGCTTTGCTCATTGTTTTCTGTAACTTTAGCTGCATAATCCAAATTCTTGGCATTATCTCCAGAAAGACCAAGAGCTCGGGAAATTGTACTTAGTATTCCTGAATGTGAAGTTTCAAGGCTTAAAGCTTTATTTGTATCAAGGCTGTATTCTTTTATTACCCTTCTTAAAAGCGCATCGCTGCTGAGAAGCTGCAGCTGGGTATTGAAATAAGATGGGTCGGGATTTGAAATCAACCTTTGTCTGTCGCTGGTAATCAGTTCGGGATTAATTTGTTCTAGGTCAACCTGTATTCTTGCCTTTGCAAGGTAGATATTCGGCTTTCTTGCCATGTAGATTGCGACAAGGGTCGTTACTACAATCATTATCCCTGCAATCAGCCATAGACGCTTTCTGACAGCCCGCCAATAGTCAAGCAGTAAAAAACCGTCGCCCTGATAAGGCTCGCGATAACCGGCGTAACGGCTCGAAAAATGCGGCGGCGCTACCTCCAGGACTTTTTCTATCTCCAGATTGTCGCCGATAATTTTTGGTGTTAGTTCTTTACTTTCCTTCATTAAACTGAAGTCCAGGCAATTTTAAAATAAAAATTTACTATCAAAATTAATTCCTTGGGGCCTTTTCAAAGGGGGAAACAAACAAAACAGAAATATCAAAAAATGCATTTAATTGAAACAACATCAACAGAAACTAATGAATTAAAATTATTTCTAGGGTATCCGATAAAATATAGCCGGAAAACCGCCTGTTAAGGATTTGCCTATACTTCTAAAGATACTTTTGGTCGTATCTTCACCGACTGCGACGATGTCATTTGCCTGCAAGTATGGATCAGGGGCTTCACGCTTTGAAATTTTATCAAGATCGAATATCAATTCCTGCCTTTCGTTACTGTTTGGCAATTGACGAAAAACGCGAATTTTGTCCTTTTTGGAAGCCGGCTTTACACCTTCGGCTGAACTGATGGCCTGCATTAACGTTATGGGCTCTTTGATTTTTACCGGCCCCTGTTTGATTACGTTTCCATAAACGTAAACGAAATCCGCCTCGGCCACGTAAACGATGTCGCCGGGCTTCATTTCAGGATTTTGCTTTGCTTCCAAGACATCCCTAAGCCTGAAATCCATCAAAGTATCTTCTGAATCTTTATCTTCAACCCCCTTCAAACAAGCCGAACTACTGCCTGTTCTGGATACAATCACCCTCGATCCTGCCTCTTTCGAGGGGCCGCCGGCATAGGCAATCAGGTCAAGCAGCCTTACTCTGCGATTGATTACATAATAGGCAGGTTTTTCAACGGCTCCGATAACAGCAAAGGCCTGCGAACGTTGTTCGGCAACTGTTACGTTAACCTCTGCGTCCCTCAAATAATCTTTTTCGTATGCTGCAGCAATTTCATCGGCCAACTCACGTTCAGTTTTGCATACAGCTACTATCGGCTGTTCGATTCTGAAAAGCCTTATCGTACCGTTAGCATTGACCTCAACTACCTGATTTAATTCAGGATGCCGGAATACCTGTATAGACAGCCGGTCCTGAAAGCCTATCCTGTAACGATCCGCCTCCTGCTGTGTAAGTGTTTGACCTTTGGTTAAGTTATTACCTGACAAAATCGCTAGGGCAGCCAACACAAATACTACCAGGTTTGCATTAAAAAACTTGCCGGATAGCATACCGAGTCTCTGAAAAAAATCACCCGATTTGATCAAAAATGCATGCAGCAACCAAAGTTTGCAAGTCAGCCTGGTATGATACATAGATTATAATTGCCCCAGTTTAATACTCCTTAAATGTTAGCAAAACAATAAATATTTTGGAAACAAGCCTTTTTGAAAATATCGCCTTTCAGAAATATCTAAAACGCTAAATACTCATTGGAGAATTACTTGCAATTAACTGATTCAAGTACTGCTTTTGTTAATAAACCAACATTTAGTTAAACTTTTTAGCTGAATTATGTCCCAGAAAGATGCCGCAACGCCGATGCTGCGACAGTATCTTGAAATAAAATCAAGATACCAATCAGCCCTGCTCTTTTTCAGGTTGGGTGATTTTTATGAGCTATTTTATGAGGACGCAATAACTGGTTCGCGTGAATTGGGCATTACACTGACTGCCCGTAATCGAAATACACCTAATGAGGTGCCGATGTGTGGAGTGCCTTATCATTCCGCACAGAATTATATTGCCAGGCTTATCAGAAAAGGCTACAAAATCGCCATCTGCGAGCAAACTGAAGCACCTTCGAAGGGGAAAAAAATCGTACGCCGCGAGGTAACAAGGGTAATTACTCCCGGCACAGCTACTGATCCCCAAATTCTGGAGGAAAAAGAACCTTGCTTTCTGGCCTCGCTCTCCGGTTCAAAGAATAGATGGGCTGCAGCGTTGATTGATGCAGCAACCGGTGAATTTATCGCCTTGGAGCGAGAGGCTCAGTTGGATAGCTTTCTGGAAGAGCTGCTGTCTTTTTCTCCTAAAGAGCTTCTATGTAAAAAAGATCATGCTGCCTTAATAAGAAATTATTTTGCCAAATCAGACTCTGACTTAAGCCTTGATTTCAAGGATCAGCATATTTCTTCGAGAAACAACATTAATGAAGCAGCTTCAGTTTCAAAAAATTCAAAGGCTCCTGAGGCTGCACCAGTAAGCGATTCCAACCCGGAAACGGAGGACGGAAAAAAAGCACAAATAGAAGAGGTCGAGGTTCCTGCAAAAGATACTTTGCAATTTCCTCTTACAATCACAGAGGCTGATGACTATTTTTCCGACCTTAGATCAAGCCAAAACGAACTAGCAGAATTTTTCAAAGTTGAAAACTTAGACGGATTCAGCCTGACAGATAAAAACTATGCCATGATTGCAGCAGCCTGCTGCCTTCGCTATATTCGCCAAACGCAGAAAACCGCGGCTGGACATATCACCTCTATCAGATATCTGGAACCCGGAAGCAGCCTTATTTTGGATTCGGTCACGATTTCAAATCTTGATCTGATTCCGTCTTCTGCCAATAACCGCAAAACTCTGCTTGAGGTGATCGACGAGTGCATTACTTCCATGGGCTCGAGAACTCTTCGCAGCTGGATTATGCGACCGCTTATGGAAATTGACGAGATCGAAAAACGTCTAAACGCCGTCGAGCAGCTGACCAACCTCGAAATCCGTCAAAAACTGAGAAAGCGCCTTCGCTGTGTGGCAGACTTGGAAAGGCTTGTGGGCAGAATCAGCCTGGGTACGGCAAATCCCAGAGATTTGCTCTCGCTTTCATCGGCTCTCGCCGCCGTTCCTGAAATCAAGAGTTTAATTTCAAATACCGATTCTCACTTACTGCACGAGCTTGGGCAGAAACTGAAAGATTTCAGCCCTTTGCAACGCTTGATAGATGATTCAATTTCTCCTGATGCTCCGATTAGCACTTCGGATGGAAACATCATAAAAGAAGGCTTCGATCAAAGGCTGGATGAATTGCGCACACTCTCTCGCGGCGGCAAACAGGCAATCGCTAAATTCGAACAAGAAATTCGAAGCCAGACCGGAATACAGAATCTAAGGGTAAAATACAACAACGTATTCGGCTACTTTATCGAGGTTTCAAAATCCCAAATCCCGAAAATACCAGATAATTTCGAGAGAAAACAAACGCTTGCAAACGTTGAGAGATTTACAAACAACGACTTGAAACTCTTAGAGGCAAAAGTACTTGGCGCCGAGGTAGAAGCAATTCAGCTTGAAAACTCATTGTTCAATGAAATACTTGAAAAAATAAGGGCGAATTCGGCAGATCTGAGAATACTGGCAAATTCTCTGGCCAGTTTGGATGCTCTAGCAGCGTTAAGCGAAGTAGCAGTGAATCAAAATTATTCGCGACCAAAATTGCATTACCAGGATGAGCTGGTGATACACTCAGGACGCCATCCGATTGTAGAAAACTCTATTGGGTCGCGGTTTATCTCCAATGATATTTATCTAAACAATTCAACCGACCGGATTTTAGTCATAACCGGCGCAAATATGGGCGGAAAATCAACCTTGTTGCGTCAGGTGGCATTGATTCAGATTCTAGCTCAGGCCGGGTCTTTCGTTCCGGCAGATTCTGCGACTTTACCAATCGTAGATAGAATCTGGTCTCGGGTAGGGGCATCGGATGATCTGGCGAGCGGCCGCTCTACTTTTATGGTAGAGATGACCGAAACAGCGGCAATACTTCACCATGCAACTCCGAGAAGCCTGATACTCTTGGATGAAATCGGACGCGGCACTTCTACCTTTGACGGGCTTTCCATCGCATGGGCAGTCGCGGAATATCTCCATGATTCGCCGGCTCATTGCGGCAAAGTACTTTTTGCAACACATTATCACGAACTTTCTGAGCTTGCAGACCATCTCTCCGGTGCAAAAAACTTTCATATGGCTGTCCGAGAAAGCGGCGACAGCGTTGTATTTCTTCACAAGCTGGTACCGGGAAAAGCTTCTAAATCCTATGGGATCGCTGTTGCAAAACTGGCTGGCCTGCCCGATAAAGTTACACAGCGTGCAAGCGAAATCCTTGCCAGGCTCGAAGCATATGAGCTGGCCGTTTTTCGTGAACAAGAAAAGGGAGCGGCTGCCTCAACAGCCGGAAAGAAAATGGCGGCACAATTTTCATTGTTTGCTTTTGCCAATGAAAATATCATTAAAGAAATTGGCCAAGCCGACATTGAGAAAATGTCACTGCAGGAAAAAGCAGAATTCTTAAAAAGCATCAAATCCCGAATAATTTGAAAAAGTAACCTTTTCTATATTACTAAAATAACTAAAAGCTAAATAATCAAAAGGTAAAACCATTATTTGGTACAGATCTTATCAATGAGCGAGAGCAAAATATTCGCATCCGAGGGCTTAACAGACGACTCTGATATAATTAAACAGTTTCCTGATCCGGCAACCGAAGCGGGGATGCACCTCATCATCGGGATTGATTCAACAGAGCTAGACCAGGCCACTGCTGAGCTAATCGAAAAAGTAAAGCCGGCAGGCTTTTGCCTATTTGCCAGAAATATCAGTGATGATCATCAGGTAAAGAGGCTTGTAAGGGATCTCAAATCAGCCTCAAAATATCGT
>DATLZX010000289.1:0-6504 GCA_035573795.1 Pyrinomonadaceae bacterium
AGCGAAGATCTGCCTGATGCCCAGGCCGATGATGCAGGTGAAGTTACAGTAATCCGTCGTAATAAACCGGCGTTCCAGGCCCCGACTGCAAGCGTCCAGGTTGAGAGGATCACTGTCCCGATGACCGGTGATGCCCCATTGCACAACCAGCCGCAAGCTGCACCTGCCTATTCGCAAATGCCGCAGCAGCGCCCAAATACGATCCTGATTGTCCTTGTTACAATGATCGCTACTATTTTCCTGATTGGGTTAGGAGCCGGTGTTGTTTGGCTTATTTTCAGTATGAGGTCTAATACTGACGCCAATTCAAACACAAATCAAAATGCTAATTTCAATTCAAACACGAATTTCAACACAAATTCTCTATACCCGCCGTCTCCGACACCTTCGCCGCTTCCCACCTACAATGCGAATGTCAACACTATTTCCAACAGCGATTCCAATCTGACGAAAACACCGACGCCCTCGCCTACCCCTACGCCGACACCTAAACCTTCTCCAACTCCTTTAGAATCACCGGATACTACCCCGCTGCCGAGCCCCAAGCCGACCACCAGTCCGGTTACAAGACCAGGTATATCACCAACGCCTCTGCCCACGCCCAGAACGGTTATCACCCCGCCGGATAATTAAAATCGCCTCGTATTCTTACGGCTGATGTCTGCACACGAGGCCGCAGGATTTTATTTGACGCTCGAAAAGCCTACTTTCAAAGCTTCGTGTTTTCTGAATGCGAAGTTATGGTTTAATACGAAAACGATTTTAAACTTGGTAAAAATCTTTTAGTCAATATTTCCTTGGGCTGCCTCTACTGCTCGGCGCGGATCAATTACTCCCCAGCCTTGCCTGTCAATTTCTATGCCGGGCAGCCTTTCTGCAGTATCAATCAGGATTCTCTTTATTTTCTGCGGGGTTAAATCAGGATTGGCTTCCAGCATCTGCGCCGCCAGCGATGAAACTATCGGTGCTGAAAATGATGTGCCGTCAACGTACTTATAGTGACGTGTAATGACATTCTCCCTGCGGATTTTCAACTCTATCAACTGCCTGATTGAGTGCGGTGAGCGGTCCGCCACGGCATCGAGCTCGGCATCTATGCCTCTGTTTTCATCCAAAATTCTTTTCAAATCTTTATCCGCAGCCTCATCCAACAATTTAAGAAGTTTAACCTGTACTGCGGTTGGAGTATTCGGCAGGATTGGTGCGGGGATCCAGATAGAGGGAGCTATGATTTCCGGCTTTTGCAGTCCATCAACAGTCGGGCCGTAAGATGACCTGTACATACCGCGCCTTGCCCGGTTCATAGAGTTTGCGTCATCGAGGCCGCCTACGGCGATCGAAGAAGGAGCGCTTGCCGGAGGAACTACGGGATGCCCGGGCAGATGGCCTGAATTGCCAACTGCACAGACAACAACAATCCCCTCACGAACGCACTGTTCAACTAGCTGCGACAGCGGATCAAAAAGATAACTGGCCTCCTCATCTCCGCCGACAGAGAGATTAACTATATCAATGTTGTATTTTGCGCGGTTTTCCAGAAGCCATTCGAGGCCAAGTATTATCTCTTCATCGCGTATTCTTCCCGTTTTGGCAAGTTTTACAAGCACTACGTCGGCCTCCGGTGCCAGCCCTCTGTAAAAACCGTTGGAAAGGCTGCCATTGCCGGCCGCAACAACCGAAGTCATCATTCCATGCCAGCTGGCAACATCAGGCAGGAATAATGATTCGAGTCCGCCATTTCTGTCCGGAACGCTGTAATAGGCCTTGATCCTGTTTCGAGGTGTGGTTAGATCAGGATGCGGGTAGAAACCCGAGTCCAGAAATGCAATCGTTACACCTCGGCCGAGATATCTGTCGTCTGCATCCAGCCTTAACGGAATTGACATTACATGCGAGCCGTCTTTTTGAACGGCAGCATCATGGACTATAAGCTCTTTTGCCCTATCGAAAAGATCTACACAGCGGCCGCAAATATAATCAAATTCACTGTTGCCCGGAGCGTTAGCCCTTATTAGTTTTATTAAATCGGCATCAAGTGAATCGAGAAATATAAATTCCTCCGCCTTAGCCCTTGAACACAAAGGACATGCCTGCAGGGAATTATCTCTGAAAATACCCTCATTTTTTCCATGAAATAGATTTGCCATGCATTTATCGCTATTTTTCTAATAAGGCCGTAATAGTAAACCCTCTCATTACGAAATCAAATTATATATTTTTCAAGCAATTTAGATTCCGCTACTGACTCACGTTTGATATTATCAAACCCTCTTCCAAGCCTCATATTAAGCTTTGACTCTAAGCAGTCTTTTTTGACAAGCTATTTCGCATTTTCATTTATGACCATTGAAGGGTTTTGATTACTAAGTTCTCAGAAAATCATTCTATGATGTATAAACAATTGATATTATTGATAATAACGATGTCAGCTTTTTTATTTATAAATCATAGAACAATCTTGCAGGAGTAACTATAAGCTATGGCAAACACTTTGAAAAATGCCCTTTTAATTCTCATCCTGATCTTGAATTTAGCCTATTTATCTGCAGCCCAAACCAAGTCAGCCGCTGGAAATGCAAAGCCGGACGCTAAGTCTCAGATTCTGGAAGTTTTCGATCGTTTGATTGACGGAATCAAGACCTCAGACGCCGATAAGGTAATGAGTGCATATGAAAAAAGCCCCAGAATTCAGTTTTTCAACAACAATGGCTCTATCACCATTGGCTGGGATCAGATGGCAGAAAACCGCCGCTCGCTTTATTCAAAAACAAAAAATGTAAATGTCGAGATCAGCTCATTGAAAATCGAGATACTTTCTTCGACTTCAGCTTACCTTACCTGCCGTTGGAAGCAGACCCAGGAATTTGACGGCAAACCGGAGTCGGCGTCCGGCCGAATGACACTGATTTTCAAACGTATCGGTAAAGAGTGGAAGATAGTCCATGTTCATACATCACCGGATCAGCCTGCAGCGAATCGTCCGGTTTTTCCCTCTGAGCAGCAAACTCCGAGTCAAAACGAAACCACCAAACCGCAGCCGGATATTAAAAAGCCTGCCCGATAAAATCAAAAAAGCCGCTCGGATATTGGCACATAGCCCCGAGCGGCCTTTAAAACTTCAAAAATGGCTGTTGATTTGGCCGGTATTTCTTAAGTCCAATAAACCTCAGCAATCAAACCTTTTAGAATTAGAACCTTCAGCCTACATCAAATTAGAAAGTTCAGCCTGCGTTAAACCGAAGGCCCTGGATAGCCCGGCCCTAATTTTTCAGCTTTACCCTGAGCCAGGCTATTGACCATTTCATAATGAAAATAGTCAAACTTGGCTGCTACCAGTGGATGAACCCTCCGATCATATGTTTCTCTGGAGCGGTCAATGGCTTCACGCAGACGCTCATACAGATCGCCAGCTTCAAGTCCCTCAACGACTTTCTGCTCATTGTAAAGGCGTATTTCAGATACAAGCAGCCTTGCAAAACGCCTGGCCTTGACGTGTTCTTTTCGTTCATCGTCCGAAACCTCTATCGGCAGGTCAATATTTCTGTCCCTGACACGGCTTCTGACAGTTGGCGAGCCGACGCCAGCCGTTTCGACAAATGGATACTGGCTTGCTTCCGCCTTGGGCAAGGAATCAACAACCGGCACTTCGCTTGCAGTTACAGTCTCTGCAGAGCCTTCAGCAGTGTATGTACCCTCAAAATTATTAGCTTCTGCAGCCGGAACAAACTCAGCACTTTCGCGGTTTTGAGTTATTTCAAATCCATTCGCCCCGTCGCTTCCAACTGTTTGAAACTCGTTTTCTATTGGGGCAGTTGAAGTATATTCCACCTCGTAATAGCTTGGAGCCGTTTCAACTTGTGTATGCTCGCTCGCCGCCGGGACAGAATCTCGGGTGGTTTCGAATGAAGCTGCCGGCTGTTCATCCCTTACCGAAACATCGCCGGTGTATTCTGAGCCTGTATATTCTCTTTGAGTTTCGGTAGCTTCGACGGCATATGTGGTTTCGATCTCATAGGAAATCTGGCCGGAGGTGTCAGAAGCCTTCCCGTCAACGCTTTCTTCAGAAGGCGTTTCGTTATCCATTTGACTTGTAAATTGCGTTGACTGAGCGGGCTTACTCTCTTCCTGACTGTAATTCTCAACCGGCTGCTCCTGATAATGCGATTGAGCTTGTTGTCCGGGTTGGCCAGAGGCAGTCTCGGCAGAAGCGGTCTTGGCTCCGCCCTGAAATACAGCCAATTGATTTGCTGCCAGCAGCTCTACTGTTAAACCAGCCACCCTGACAAGCGTTTCAAGTGCCTCTATGTTGATCTCTTGGTCATTAGGCCCACAGTCGGCATATAAAACAGCGACTGCCCTGCCTCGGGCAATTAGCGGAACTGCGGTCAGCTTTTCTGGCGAGCCGAAATTCAGCGGCCCAAGAAACCTTGCATCATCCAGATGAGCTCCAGCTGTGGAAAGAGCCGTATTTAATGAACGTACAGCTACGGCCAAAGTAGAATCTGTGTTTACGGGGAACTGCAGCTGACGGATCTTTTCATCCGGCGTTTCTTCTGATTCGCCAAACGTTTTCCACCCGATAAAAGAATTATTCTTGACAATGAAAAAAGCGCCTCTGGCGGCAAATTTCCTGCTCTGCTCAACCAAAGCAGTTAAAATCCCGGCCTGAGTGCTTTGCGAGCTGATTTCGTTTATAGCATCACGCAGTGAGTCAAAGCTCGCTTTTGCAGTTGAGGCTGCGGCCTGTTCGGCCGCTTTTAACTTCTCAGCTTCACCAAATGCCGTTGCAGCGATTTGAGCCCCTTCATCTCTGGCAAGGCGAAGATGCTCCGAAATCGTTTCGTTAAATGCTTTGTTAGCAAGGTTTCCATCCGGTATCCTTGCTGCAAACTCCGATATCAGGCGATCCAGCTCGGCTCTGTGCTTTTCAAATTCGGCCTCAAATCGTTTTTGCAGATCGGCCGCATCTTTGCGGATTTCCTCAACTACGTTCTTTAGCTGACTCTCGACTTCCGACCTCAAACTAAGTTCGAGCTCTTCAATATTCACGGGTGAATTCTCCTTGATTAGTAGTGTAGCGCGGCAAGCGGCGAAATGAATGGAAGTTCCGTCGGGGAAAATGCGCTCAAGAGGATCAATGCGGACAACTCTGTGCAGAATTGCCACAAAATGAATTATGGCGAATTAAATCGCTCTATGTCAAGATTTAAGTTAAAAAATGTTTAATTGGCTGGGTTTCCTGGATTTTTCCCTTTTTTTACCTTGCCTCATCTAAAATGCATAAAAAGTAAAAAATCAGTGGAATCAGTCAAGTGGGTCAAACCGCTACAACCTCGAGTTCAGGGTCAACTTCTGATTTAATTATATTTTCAATCGCCATCAGAGTGCCTGTTAGCGAGCTTGGGCAGCTTCCGCAAGCTCCCTGATAGCGGATATTTAACCTATTTCCTTCAAGGCCAATTATTTCAAGCCAGCCGCCATCTCCGGCCAAATAAGGCCTTATTCTTTCGTCCAGTATGGCATCAATTTCCCTGATTCTGGGGTCGTCCAGGGTTCCCTTTTGCCCGTTTGTATAATTCCCATTGCCATTGCCTGAGCGCTCGACTGCTGGAGCTTCCCTAATGGGTACGGCCATTTTTGGCAAAATGTCGTCCCATTCTGCCTCATCTGTTTTTTCGACCGTAACCATTTTGTCCATGTAAAAAACAGAAACTACTTCCCCAAGGTCAAAAAGCGCCTTTGCCAGAGCGTCATCCTTTGCCTCTTCTGCAGTCTTGAATGAATGTGAAGTCCCGGCAGAAACCGGTTCGCGCAGTATAAATTTTACTGCATTGGGGTTTGGAGTTTCCTGTATATCGGCAATCTTCGGCATTTTATTAGCTTTTGAGGGGCAATTAAAAACTTTTCAAGTCCCTCATATTAAGTCTAACAATCCTTACATTTTTGTCAACATTAGCTAAGCAATAATGACTTCTCGTCTTAACATGAATTAAGCGGCGTCGTAAGTTATTCAAAATATTGCATTTGGAATAAAAAAGGCCTGGCATATGAATATTGCCAAGCACCTTATTCTGATTTCGAAAAATGTCTTAAGCTGTTAGATCATTTTTCGGTTAGTTTTGTTAAATAATTAAAACTTTGCCTTATTACATCAAAAAATTTGACTCCTCATCGCACATGAAAGCCTCATCGCTAGTAAAAAGGTTGCCCGGAGAGGATTTTCATTAGATTATTCTGTTATATGTATGTCTTCCTTTTTGTTTACCCTGCCTGAGAGGAAAACCCCGCCCAAGCCCAGTGTAGCAATAAGAAAAATTATCGCCAAAACAATATAGAGCGTGTTTGCACTATGATAGTAATAGTAAAGCGATGCTATTGTCAGGATCAAAGAAATTAACGCCAATAAACCGTAAAGCATTTCAAACACCTCCGCTGATTCAACTTTGATAGCTGCCTGAAAATTCTGTCAAGACTCTATCAAGTGCGACGTAAAATTTTACTTCC
>DATLZX010000290.1:0-4411 GCA_035573795.1 Pyrinomonadaceae bacterium
ATATCTGGCTTTTTTATATGGCGGGATATTTTTGTCATCTATCTGGACAGTCTTTCTACAGTTTTCGCTTCCGCTGATTATTGACCGCGATTTGGGTGTAGTAGAAGCTTTGGGCGCCAGCATACAGGCTGTGTTGAAAAACATCGGCGGAATGATCGTCCTTATGATCCTGCAGACGCTTGTGGTGTTGGTCGGAGTGCTGGCTATATGTGTGGGAGTGCTTGCGGCGCTGCCGGTTGCTCTTTGTGCATTTGCCATAGCGTACAGGATGATGTTTCCAAAGATTCAGGAGGGTGAATCGGCAAACGGCCCTCCGCCGCCAACTGCTTACATTCCATCTAGCCCGTATTAAAAGAGCCAGGAAATTCGCCAAGTCCTATTGTCAAAACGCGGAGAAAATTTAAAAGAAATAAAAAAAGAATAATAGAAAGCAAATCGAAAAAAATCGGACGGAAAAATGAGAAGAAGGACTCTGAAAAATCAAAAGAACACTGCGGGATTACTGCAGGCTTAACTCCATATAGATAGATTCAGAGTGAGTTGACTCGTAATATTTCTCGATAAGTTTGAAGCCGAGGCTTTCGTAGAGCGATATTGCCTGCTGCATTTTTACCGGGATAGAGTCAAGGCGAACAGCTTTATAGCCGGCATTTCGGGCAAAATCCAGCGCAGACTCAACAAGCCTCCGGCCCAAATGCAGCCCGCGAAATTGCCCTCTAACAAATAACCGCTTCAACTCACAGATGCCCTGCTCAAGCGGCCTGATCGCAACACATCCTGCAGGTTTTTCAGCAACCCTGGCAAGCAGCAAAATACCCTCCGGCGGCGAATATTTGCCCGGCAGAGTGTTCAGCTCATGTTCGAAATCGCGAAAGCAAACCTCGTCTCCTAAAAAATCACGGTACTCAGTGAATAATTCGCGGACGGCTGTTAAATCACCATGGGTTTCTGCGGGCAAGATTGTGTAGTGCATGACTTTTCAAATATTCTATTTCAAGAGCGTTGTATTCGGGGCCGGGCGGCTTTTTTCACTCCAGTGGTTTACAATCATTGTAACTGGAAAGCTCTTTTTAACATATTGAAATTGCGATGTGACCGAAGGCAGGGCGTTGATTAAATTGATTTTCATAATCAAGAGATTTTATTGATAGACAGATTTTTTTATTCATTAGCACATTATTTTTATGGAACTTGCAGTTGAAAAATATCGGGTGGCGAAAGAGCCTTTTTATCTGCCGGTAAAAAATGAGATCGAGCTATTCGAAGCAGCCTATGCAGCAAGGCTGCCAGTAATGTTGAAGGGGCCGACAGGCTGCGGCAAAACACGATTTGTCGAATTCATGGCATGGAAACTGGGAAGGCCGCTGATAACGGTTGCATGCCATGAAGACCTCTCGTCAACAGATCTTGTCGGACGGTTTTTGCTGGAAGGCGAAGAGACAGTCTGGCACGATGGGCCTCTGACATCGGCGGTGAGAGCAGGCGGCATATGCTATTTGGACGAAGTAGTCGAAGCACGCAAAGACACAGTGGTCATAATACATCCATTGACGGATGACCGCCGCAGGCTACCTATAGAAAAACGCGGGACAATACTCGAAGCCCCGCCGGAATTCATGTTGGTAGTATCATATAATCCGGGTTATCAGTCGGTATTGAAAGACCTTAAACAATCTACGCGACAAAGATTTGCTGCTATAGAATTCGATTATCCGAGCATCGAGATCGAAACAGAGATTGTTTCAATCGAAGGCGGAGTTGATAAACAAACTGCAGACGATCTGGTGCGAATCGGGCAGAAGATCAGAAACTTACGCGGACATGGCCTGGAAGAAGGAGTGTCAACCAGGCTGCTGATTTACGCAGCGCAATTGATAGCGAAGGGAGTTTCACCGGTAGAGGCGGCAGAGGCTGCCCTTTGCTCTCCGATTACAGACGATAAGGAAATGCAGAGAAGTATCCGCGAGATTGTAACGACCATAATATGATTTTTTGGTTAATATGTGATTATTGATATGAGCTCATGGGATAGATTTTTACAGTAAAAGAGATTGTAGATGGTAAGCCGAAGAGATTTCCTGAAGACGCTCGCATCTGCCGCAATCGTATCTTCGACAGGCGGAAAAATAATCGCCTCAGTGAGCGGCAGGGGCCGAAATTGCGTAATTGTCGGAGCGGGGCTTGCCGGCCTGTCGGCCGGTTATCGGCTGATAAAGTCCGGTTGGAACGTAACCATCATCGAGGCGAGGCAAAGAATCGGCGGAAGAGTTTTTTCTTACAGATTTCCGCAAAATGCGAACCTGGTTTGCGAGCTTGGGGCGGAATGGATAGGCGAAAGCCATCAGAGGATACAGGAGCTTTGCAGAGAGTTTTCGCTCGAGCTGAAAACCCATCGCTTTGATGATTACCTGCTGCGCGATGGTAGGGTTTACAGGCCGGGCGAATGGGGATTTTCGGAAAAAGCGAAAAAGGCTTTTGAGAAATTGGTTGCCGATTACCCCAAGATGACGCTCAGGCAGAAAGCAAGGCTTGACAGAATAGATTGGTGGCGAAAGCTTTCGGGAATCGGTTTCAGTACGGATGATCTGTTACTGCGGGACTTGATGGACAGTACGGATTTTGGCGAATCAATCCGCCATGTTTCGGCATTTGCGGCCTTGGCAGAATATGCAGAATCATGCCCGCATAATGAGATGGATTTCAAGATAACCGGCGGCAACCAGCGCCTTACGGAAGAATTTGCCGCCCGTATAGGGATGCAATCATTCAGGCCGGGCGAAAGAGTCGAAGAAATAACACAGCGACGTACAGAGGTATTCATTAAAACAGACAAACAAAATTACAAAGCCGATGCCTGTATCGTTACGGCGCCTGTTGCTTCGGTAAGGAAAATCAAGTTTACGCCGCCGCTTACGGCGAGGAAAAGGGCTGCATTGGAGGAATTAACCTATTCACGTATTGTAAAGAATGCTGTTCTGTTTGAGGAGAGGTTTTGGCCAGCGGATGATTTTTCCCTGGTATCGGACACTTCATCGCATTACTATTTTCACTCAACGCAAAATCAGCCCGATAAACAGGGCATACTTTGTTCATATGCAATTGGTGAAAAAGCAGATCTGCTTGCCTCGCAAAGTGATCGTCGGAGGATGTCAGCCATCACACACGATTTAAGAGATTTTGAAAAAAGGGCCGGAGAGCTTTCTTTAAGCATTGCATCATATGCATGGCAGAGAGATGAATTTACCGAGGGTGCTTACGCGCTTTATAGGCCAGGGCAATGGTTCAGCCTTCGGCCAATACTTCAGGAGCCGCACGGAAAAGTCTTATTTGCCGGCGAGCACCTGGCCGATTGGCAGGGCTTTATGGAAGGAGCAATCGAAACCGGCGAAGCTGCCGCCGACGCTTTGATAAAGTGAATTGTTTGCGGAAAAAGTGAAGGGTTTATAGATAAAGTGATCGGTCTACGAATGCAAGAATTTACCTAAATATGGCAGAAATAAAAGTAGGCAGGCAAAGGTAAATTACAAGTAATCAAAAAAGCGTTGCCATTACCTGAAGTTTAAGAAGATTAAATGAGCAACTAAAAGATTTTTAATGATATGAGCGTTACTTTATTAGACCTGGGTAATGATTCGATGGAATTCACTGCAAGTGTTTGGCGGTGGAAAGCAGTTTTGGAGGTAATAAAAAGCCTTGCCATTCTTAGCGATAATAAAGTTCAGATGATGAGCTACAACGCTCTGGGGACGAAAATTTCTGCAGAAGAAGCACACCTTATAGGAGAGAAAATCAAGGAAACAATCCTGCCCCGCCTAGCACCAAACAAGCGGATATTTGCTGACCTTTCGATTACAGACCTTCCGGATGACGGCACATTCTACAAAAATGAAAATGAACAATGGAAGAATTACAGCGTAAATTATCAATGGCTGGAGAGTTTTGTAGATTTTTGCCTTAGATCAAATGGATTTCAGATCTACTGATTTGCTCAATCTTCAGGGTTTTGCAGGGTTTTTCAGGCAATGGATTTTTTCAATGAATTGGCAAAATCGGCTGCTCCGTTTTTCGAGTCAATCTGGGCTCAAATGGCGCTGCTGGTAATTTTTGCTACAGTTCATGGTTACTTGGGGGCATGGATTGCAGTCAGGATGCTGTTCAGGCCTCGGCGGCCTTTCAAGGTTTTCGGGCTTACCTTTTTCCCTCAAGGGATGATTCCGCGGCATCGGGACAGGCTGGCAGCAGCAATCGGCCGGGCTGTAGGTGATGAGCTCGTTTCGCAGGAAACAATAATGGATGAACTGATCGGCCGAGATTTTTTGAAAGAAAAAATTCGCCTAGCCATAACAGACTATGCCGAAGAATTGATTGCAACGGATTGCCCCTCGCTCATAGAGTCGCTGCCTGCGGTAAT
>DATLZX010000291.1:0-4329 GCA_035573795.1 Pyrinomonadaceae bacterium
CAACCGCGATTTGCCATCCAGGCTGCCTTTTGGAGGCAAAGAGGGTGATTTCGAGGTGGAGGGTACAGCGCTGCTGTCAAAAGTCCGCTGTTTGACAAAGCCTACCGAGACGATCAGGCCCCCGCAAAGACGTGGCCTGCAGTGGCGGCTGATCTCGCATCTTAATCTGAACTTCATTTCAATTGCGGGCGACAGCGACGGTAACCCTGAAGCCCTGCAGGAAATTTTGCAGCTCTATAATTTCACTGATTCCTCGGCAATACGAAAGCAAATTTTGGGGATAAAAAGCGTTACGGCACGCAAGGCGATTCGCCAGATTGGCGGCCGGGTCGGTACGGGATTCGTGCGCGGACTGGAAACTACGATTACCTTTGATGAAATGGAGTACGTTGGCAGCGGAATGTATCTTTTTGCCTGCATACTCGAGAGGTTTCTGGGTCTGTATGCTTCGCTGAATTCATTTAACCAACTGGTAATGCGATCCGAACAGAGAGAGGAGCCGATCAAGATCTTTAAACCAAGGGCTGGTGAGCAGGTTTTGCTCTAGATTTTTCAAAGGTTTCAAAAATATGAAAGCTCTTATTCAAATGAACTCTTTAGGCCTGTATTGATTTAAATTTAATGACTCCCAAATTGGTCGAATCTTTTAAAAGTGTTTTTGTAATCAAATTGATAATGGCTGCCAGAAGCCGGCATCAGTAAAATCGAGGTCTGCGAATCGTTAAATTAAGCAAAATCAATGCTTTGCAAAATGCCGCCCATTATATCGTCTAGGGATTTGTTAAAGAATTTTAGTAAAGTAGGGAAGTTTTTAAGATAAAGCCCTCAGAGGCTTGGCCTCGGCTAACAGTTGATATTAAAAAAAGTCGGCAGGATTTATTGATTCTGAAAAAAACAGACAATGTTTACAGCAAATGCTTATAAGTTCAAATGCTCATAGGCATAAATGCTTATAGGAATTTTTTATAAGTAGAAACCGCTGCCCAGGTTAATCAATGCAACGAAAGCCTTTAGAACATATCTTGATGGATGAACCATATCGGTTCAGTTTTTTCCAGGCAGTCAGGCTGTTTGAAAAAATCTATCCAAACCGAAAGCCCGTTGGCGATGACGCAATGCCTGAACAGGAAGTTGTTCGCTTTCGTTCCTATATTTCCCTGGATTTCCCCGCAAGCGAGATTTACGAGATTCAGAAAGTATTCGACGAGCTGACTGAAACCGAGCGTATAGAGATGACCATCTGCATGATGGGAATGGTCGGCGTCAGCGGTGTTTTGCCAACGCATTATACGGAGCTGGTTCTGGACCGTATAAGGCATCGAGATACTGCTCTTTGGGCATTTTTGGATATATTTACGCATCGAGCGGCATCGCTTTTCTACCGTGCCTGGGCAAAATACCGTTTTCCCGTAGGATACGAGCGCGGGGATGATGAATTTACTCATTACCTTTTCGATTTTGCCGGGTTGGGAACAAAGGGTCAGCAGGGCAAGCTGGCATTTGAAGACGAGGCATTGCTTCCTTATGTCGGTCATATTGCGCAGAAGCCGCATTCGGCCGTTGCATTGGCAAACACCATTTCGGACTACTTCTCAGTGCCGGTTGCTGTTAACCAGTTTTCCGGTCAATGGCTGGATCTCGAGCCCTCTGACCGCAGTTACATGGGAAAACAAAACTACCAACTGGGACGAAATACCATAGCCGGCACCCGAATCTGGGACCAGCAGTCTAAATTCAGCCTGCGCATCGGGCCGATGAATTTTGACAAATTCAGGGCTTTTTTGCCTGATTCTAAAGGATTTGCTGAGTTGAAATCGCTTGTAACCTTTTTAGTCGGATTAGAGCTTGATTGGGACTTTCGCCTGGTCTTGGAAAGAAAATCAGTTCCGGGAACGGTCTTAACAACCCGTGCTAAGCGCAGGCCGCAGCTTGGCTGGACCAGTTTTCTCAAATCGAAGCCTTTTAACAAAGATGATGACCAGGTAAGGATTTCACCGTAAAGAAAAAACAGAAATAGTAGTATAATCCAAGAAAATCAAGCCCTGGATTCATCAATTATAAAGTTTGTGCTTTTTAGTAATTCGATTGCATTTATAAACAGCTTTTGTATTTACAAAAAAAGCTTTTGCATTCATAAACACCTTTGTTTATGAAAGCCGCTGCCTGAGAGGCAAGGCAGTTTTTAGCATAGTTACTTATCGTTTAAGTCATTAGTAATTTATTGTTCAATGCCATAGTAATAAGCATACTTTATGTCTGATTAGAAAGTTATTTTATGCCATAGTTAAAACATTTATTAGGAGAACAGCAATGTACGTAAATCTAAAATCGCTGGTTGGCCGCCTGAATGAAACAACTCGCTCGGCTTTGGAGGATGCCGCCGGGCTTTGTTTGTCGCGGACTAATTATGATGTCGAGATAGAGCATATTCTAGCCAAGCTGCTGGAAAAAGATGATACTGATCTGCACCGGATTGCCCGACATTACGAGGTAAACATTGACCGCCTTACTCGCGACGTTGCAGCTTCGCTCGACCGGCTCAAAACCGGCAATAGCCGCACGCCGGGGCTGAGCGATCGTATTCCCCGCTGGTTTCAGGATGCCTGGCTTCTGGCTTCTGTTGACTTCGGGGCAGCCAGGGTGAGGTCCGGCCATTTGATTTTAGCTTTACTGGCAAATGAAGGGCTGGCAAGAATTGCAAGGGATATTTCCAGAGAGTTTGATCACATCTCGCTTGAGGATTTGCAGAAAAAGCTGGCAGAAATCACTGCAGACTCTGCAGAATCAAGAGACGCCGTCAGTCTTGGCGAAGGCGGCTCGGTTGGCGGGCAGCAGGTAGCAACCGGAGTTCCCGGCAAAACAAAAGCCCTCGATCAATATACCGAAGACCTAACGGCAAAGGCCGCCGCCGGAAAAATTGACCCGGTTCTGGGGCGGGATTTCGAAATCCGGCAGATAGTAGATATTCTGACCAGGCGAAGGCAGAATAACCCGATTTTGACAGGCGAAGCAGGCGTCGGAAAAACGGCCGTAGTCGAGGGGTTTGCCTTGAGGATTGCTCAGGGAGATGTCCCCGAGCCGCTTAAAAATGTTTCGGTCAGGTCATTGGATCTTGGGCTGCTGCAGGCAGGAGCCGGCATCAAGGGCGAGTTCGAGAACCGCCTGAAATCCGTTATCGAGGAGGTAAAAGCATCTCCGCAGCCGATAATAATGTTTATTGATGAAGCCCATACCCTTATTGGCGCAGGCGGTGCTGCCGGACAAAACGATGCCGCCAATTTATTGAAACCGGCACTTGCAAGGGGCGAACTGAGGACTATCGCAGCCACTACCTGGGCGGAATATAAGAAATATTTCGAAAAAGATGCGGCGCTTGCCAGGCGTTTTCAGGTCGTAAAAGTAGAAGAGCCTGACGAAGAAAAAGCCATCGCAATGATGCGGGGAATCGCAAACAAAATGGAGGACCACCATAATGTCCGGATATTGGATGAAGCAGTGGTCGAGTGTGTAAAGCTCTCGCATAGATACATAACCGGGAGGCAATTGCCCGACAAGTCGGTTTCTGTGCTTGACACGGCTTGTGCAAAAGTGGCGATCGGCCAGGCCGCAATCCCTGCTCCCATCGAGGATGCACGCCGTAGGATCGAGAATTTGACCGTCGAAATTAAATCGCTCGAGCGGGAATTGATTACAGGAGCCGAACATGATGCGCGGCTTGCTGAATTAAAGGCTGAAAAGGAAAAAGTGGAAGCCGAGCTAGCAAAGTTGAACGAGCAGTGGGAAAAGGAAAAATCTCTTGTTGACCAGATTAAAACCATAAGGCAAAAGCTGGAACTTTCGATCAAGGATGAACAGCTTTCGGCCGCAGGAATAGCCGCCGGCCAGCAGGCCGAAACTGCCGCCGCAACTGCTGAAAGCGATGCTGCCGCGGGTGATGATGCAAGCGGAGCGGCTGCAGCCACTGCCCCGTCAGGCCGCCAGGCTGCCGATGTAGAATTCCTCCGCAGCGAGCTTAAAAGGCTCGATAATGAGCTTAGAGCAGTTCAGGGAGAAACCCCTCTGATGTATCCGGTCGTCAGCGGCCAGACAGTAGCTGAGGTTATTTCCGGCTGGACGGGCATTCCAATCGGAAAGATGGTTGCAGATGAGATCCACGCCGTGCTTAACCTGGCCTCGACTTTGAGAGAGCGCGTACTTGGCCAGGATCATGCCCTTGAGGCAATAGCACAGAGGATAAGGACAGCACGGGCTGGTTTGACCGATCCTAAGAGACCGATTGGCGTATTCCTTCTTGTCGGTACTTCAGGCGTCGGTAAAACGGAGACGGCG
>DATLZX010000292.1:0-13337 GCA_035573795.1 Pyrinomonadaceae bacterium
GAGCCGCCTCCGCACAATACAACACCGCTTGGAATCTGCAGCCTCTGTCTAGAAATTTCGGCAGCGACATGTTGCAACAGTTCGACTGCTCTTGGCTGCAGGATGTCGCAGAGAATTTCCTTTGAGAGCCTGCGTGATTCCCTTCGTCCCACTGGCACGATTTCTATCACTTCCTGCCGCTCGCTTTCACTCATCAGAAAAGATGCAACACAGCCGAATTCATGCTTGATTTGGTTAGCCTCCTGAATCGAAACCCGCAGCCCCACTGCAATATCCTTAGTAAAATGAAGACTGCCAAAGGGAAAAACCGTAGTAAATTGGACTGCCCCGCGATTGAATAACATCAGGCTGGTCAACTCTGCTCCGATATTCACAAGAGCGCAGCCGTACTCACGGTCATCATCATTCAGAGTTGACTCGGCTCCAGCTAGCGGCTCGAGCACAAGAGCATCCACCTCGAGGCCAGCACGACGGACCGCTTTTTCAAGGTTCTGCCTTCCGGCGCTTGGCCCGATTATTACGTGAACAAGTGACTCGAGCCTTGCACCTGACATACCTATTGGCTCGATTATTCCGTCCTGCCCGTCAATGATGAATTCCTGCGGAAGGCGGCTGAAGATTTCCCAACCCGCCGGAAGCTGCATCGCGCTTGCTGATTCGATCGCACGCTCTACGTCATCATCGGAAATTATCCTGCCTGCGCCTGCGACGGCGACTACTCCGGCCTTGTTCTCTCCGCGGTAATGTTCACCAGAAATATTCACCATTGCGGCTGCGGCTTCCAGCCCGCTCATTCGCTCTGCTTCGCTTACCGCTTTTTTGATTGATTCGGCTGCGGCCTCGGCACCTGTAACAATGCCCCTTCGTAGTCCCTTGGAATCCGACTCACCAAATCCGAGAATATTGATAACTCCCTTTTCGGTATAGCCGGCTATTACACAGCGTACCCTGCTGCTGCCGACGTCCAGACCAATGGCGTTTATTTCACCTTTCATTTTTTATTTTTTGATAATTCACCGTACCGTGAAAAGGCTACTGCAGTTTGGTAATCAGATCTTCCCTTGGTACCAGCATCATATTCGGCCCTGAAAAATTTACACCCGCAAACTTGTCCCCTTTTCCTACAATCGCCCTGATTCCGTTTGACAGGTTGTCTGCAAATTTTTCTCGTCCTATGGCGATTGAAACCTGATAGCCGGAATCTTCGATAATCGCTCTTGGCTCACGCAGACTTTTGATGTCAACTTGTTTTACCTTATCTGAGAGCTGGCGGTCTCGCCACTCTGTAAGCATCTTCTGATAGAGTTTTACACGTTCAATATTCTCGTTGATTGCATTTACGCTCTTTTCTTCATTCCACCCAATAATGGCAAATGGCAAATCAGGCTCAGGCTTGTTTGAAGGTGCAAGTAGATTCCCGTCCCGATCCACTAGAAAATTTTGCCCACGTATGTTTACCAAAGCCTCTGGTTTTCTCTCTTCGATAGTAACTACTATTGCATCTGGAAGCCTTCGTCCGACTGAAGCATTTTTGACAAACGGCAGTTTTTCCACTTTTTGCTTTATCTGCATTAAATCAGCATTCCAGACGCCTGTATTAGAAGCATTTGTTTTGACAATTGATTCGATATCCTCGCGAGAGGCTCTTTGCACGCCATAGATTTCTACTTTTCTGAAAGCGAAAAATTCCGAGTTTGAAAACTCCCTGAAAGCTGCTGCAACAGCGAACAAAATTCCGATTAAAGCAGCAATAGCCAGGCCAAAGGCTATGAACCTTCGCCCGCTCGTCTTTGCCGCCGGGGCGGCATCTCTGCTTTTCACCCTTACCCTACTCGTCTTTTTTTTCTTTGCTGAGCTATCTTCTTTGATTCTTTTTGTCTTCATCGCTGTATTTCATTAATGAGTCTTTAACGTTTTTTCAATTATGAATTCCTCAACCTCTCAAAAAATTCATCCGCCAGCCTCGTTACAGAACCGGCACCAAGCGTTATCAATAAATCTCCCTCACGTAAAAACGGCAAGACCTTATCCACGGCTCCTTCTAGTTCGCCGATGTACTGTACATTCTTATGACCGTAGCGGCGTATATTCTCTGTCAAAACCTCGGCATTGATCCCTTCGATCGGTGGCTCGCTTGCCGGATAAATATCTAGTACAAACAAAACATCAGCATTGTTGAAAGCCAGGGCAAATTCATCCATCAATTCCTGAGTTCTTGAATAACGGTGCGGCTGGAAAACTACTACGGTCCGCCTTCCGCCTGAGCCAGTCTTAGCTGCGGCCAATGTTGCAAGAATTTCTGTGGGATGGTGCCCGTAATCGTCAATTAGCGTAATACCATTGACCTCGCCTTTGAATTGAAATCTCCGGTTAGCATTTTTGAATTTGGCCAAGGCTGCCGCAATTTCATCAAATGGTATATCGAGTTCGAGTCCTACGGCAGTTGCCGCCAGGGCATTGTAAACATTATGTTTGCCCGGTACAGGCAGTTCGATTTTTCCTAGCACCTCGCGCCCACGCCACACCGTAAAAATCGAACCGAAGTTATTGTTATAGCTGATTTCATGCGCCGAAACGTCTGCCTGTGCCGTCAGGCCGTAGGTTACGCGCCGGCGCTTGATATTCGGGATAATCAACTGCACGTTAGGATCGTCAAGGCAGATTATGGCGGCACCGAAAAAGGGCACCTTGTTTACAAAGTCAGTAAAGCACTGCACAACGTCGTCCATGCCTTTGTAAGACTCCATGTGCTCTTTATCAATGTTAGTAACTACGGCGATCGTCGGATAGAGCATCAAAAAAGATCGGTCGCTTTCATCTGCTTCGGTTACAAACCAGTCGGAGCTGCCAAGCCTCGCATTCGAACCAAACGTGTCCACAACACCGCCTACAATAGTCGTAGGATCTATCCCTGCATGGCCTAAAATCGTTGCGACCATCGAAGTAGTAGTTGTCTTTCCGTGCGTTCCCGAAACGGCGACAGAATATGGCTTCAATACCATCAATTCTGCAAGCATTTCGGCTCTTGGTATGACCGGAATGCCTCGTTCTTTTGCCGCGATGATCTCGGGATTGTCATCCCGCACTGCCGATGAGTAAACCACAACCTGGGCATCGCCCACATTTTCCGCCCTATGCCCCTCGGATATTTTTACACCATGCAACTTTGCCAACCTTTCGGTATTTTTCGATTCCTTGAGATCAGATCCCGAAACCTCGAAACCGAGATTTGACAAGACTTCAGCGATGCCGCTCATACCGATACCGCCGATGCCTACAAAGTGAATTCTTTTTACGTGCCTAAACATTACGTCTCAATTCCTCTATCAAATCTGCAGTGCGCTTTGCCGCATCTTGTTTAGCCAAAGTGCGGGCAGCCAACTGCATCTCATCTAACTGTTTCGGATTCTCGATAAAATCCCTGATAGCATGAAACAAGGCCATTCCGCTCAAATCTGACTGCAAAATCATACGGGCAGCTCCGGCGTTCTGCATCGCTTCTGCATTGCGTCTTTGATGATCGTCTGCGGCCGTCGGAAGCGGAATCATCAGTGCCGCCCGGCCTGCGGCGGCAAGCTCTGCGCACGTTGTAGCTCCTGCCCTGCAAACTGCAAGGTCAGCCCAATCCAGAGCTGCCGGCATATTGTTTATGAATGGTTGGACATCCCATTTCTCTAAACCGGATTGTTTATATGCCTCGAGGATTCTTTCAAAATCCGCTTCACCTGTTTGGTGCATTATCTCGAGCCGATTCGATAACTGTGCCAACTCTGGCAAAGCTTCGGCCAGTGCATTGTTGATTGCACGCGAGCCTTGAGAACCGCCAAAAACCAGTATCCGCAGCCGCTCGCCGCGCTGGTGCGGTTTTATATCGAAAAACTCCTGCCTGACAGGGTTGCCGGTTACTACGGCTTTAGAGCCGAAGTATTTAGTGGCTTCTTCAAAAGTAAGGGCGGCTTTATCAACAAAGCGGGCAAGCACACGATTAGTAAAACCAGGCAATGCGTTTGAATCCATAATCAGTGTTGGAATTCCCATGATTGCCGCCATCAAAAGCACCGGCCCTGAAACATATCCTCCGGCTCCTACGGCAACATGTGGCCTGAATTGCCTGATTATCTGCCTTGCTTCAAGAAGGCTCTTAGGCAAAATAGTCAATCCCCTGATTCGCTCCTTGAAGCCGACATTTTTCAATCCCGCGCTATTGATAAGCGAAAGCTGAAACCCATTTGCCGGAACAAGCTTTGTTTCAAGTCCGCGTGCCGTTCCTACAAAAAGGATCTCAGAATCAGGCTCACGGCTTAGGATTTCATGTGCTACAGCAATTCCGGGAAAAATGTGTCCTCCGGTGCCGCCGGCTGCAATCAGTAACTTCATGCCGCCCTCCTTACACGGGATTTTTTTTGTGTTTTGGAGGCAGTTCTGGTAAAAGATCCTTGCATGGATTTTCTGCTTTTTTCGTTTTCGTAGTAATCATTTTGGCCGTAATGCGATTGAGCGTTTCCCGAACGGGAAATGCTCAATAAAATTCCGACGCAAATCAAGTTTATTACCAGTGAAGTTCCGCCATAGGAAATAAACGGGAGCGGTATTCCTTTAGCCGGCAGGAGCGAAGTTACAACGCTGATATTAAACAGGGCCTGAATCGTTATACCTGTAATGATTCCTGCGCCAAGCAGCATCCCGAATCTATCTTCTGCTCGCAATGCAGCCCTGGCTCCGCGCCAAAGTAGTAATACGAAAAGTATCAACACCGTTAGAGTCCCGATAAGACCGAATTCCTCCCCTATGACGCTGAAAATAAAATCGGAATAGGGATACGGTAAATAAAAAAGTTTTTGCTGGCCGCTGCCAAATCCTCTTCCGAAAATACCGCCCGACCCGATAGCAAACAGGGATTGTACAACCTGATAGCCGGAATCATCCCTGTAGGCAAAAGGGTCAAGAAAGGCCATCAATCTTTCAAACCTCCAGGGAGCCAGCAAAACGGCAGCCGCTGCAGCAATCAGCATACCGGTGCCAATCAGGCCAATATGCAGAAGGCGTGCGCCTGCAGCAAAATAAACTACCCCGAAAATCGCGCATAAGACGATGCTTGTACCGAGATCGGGCTCAACCAATACAAGCCCCGTAATAACACCCAGCACAATAAGCGCAGGCAATGCCGTGCTTTTGATTTCTCCGATACGTGATGCATTGCGTCTTAAAAACCATGCCAGAAACATAGTGAGCACCGGCTTGGCAATTTCCGAAGGCTGTAATGAAAATCCACTGAAGCGAATCCACCTGCGGGCGCCATTGATTTCCTGAAAAAAAAGGACGGCAATCAAACAGCAGACAGTAATTGCAAGCAGCGTAAACAAAATTGCAGGCTTAGAAAAAATTCTGTAGTCAATGCGGCTGACGATCAGCATTGCAATGATGCCAATCAAGACAAACACGATCTGCTTATTGAAATAAGCCATCTCGGAAACGCCGCCCGATTCTTTGTTAGCAATGATAGCCGAAGCGCTGTAAACCATCATTGCTCCGCCGAGTGAGAGTATCGCAGCAAGCGTAAATAAAAACCAATCTGTTCTCTTGCTAATTTCAGCCACTTTTTAACACTTTCTAATATGCTTACAAATGATTTTTTTCTTGCTTCAAAAACAGGCAGAAAATTTAACAAAGCTGCAAAATCTTCAACTTACGAATATAGGATTTGAAAAAAATGCGTATAATTCAACTCGTATGCGCTGTTCCAAGCCTATCCGCAGAGTCAGCTCAAAAAATCAATTTACACCAAGTGCACTGCCGGCCTTCAGGCGCCCTACAATTTGCTTGAAAACCCGCCCCCTTTCTTCAAAGTCACTGAACATATCAAAGCTCGAGCAGGCCGGAGCCAGTAAAACTATATCCCCGCTTTTTGCCTTTTGTGCTGCTGTTGAAACTGCCTCCTGCAAATTACTGCAGCGGATCACTTGCACTGCCCCCGTAAGGTCTGATTGGATTGTTTCGGCGTCTTCCCCTATCGCAATTACTGCTGACGCCTGTCGGCTGAGAGCCTCTCGTAAAGGTGTATAGGGAGCTTTTTTGCCCCTGCCTCCCATTATCACTATCAGTTTTCCTTTTTCATCTGCAAATGCATCAATCGCTTTTGCAGCCGCATCTACGCTTGTAGCCTTACTGTCATTGAAATACCTGACACCCTTTATTTCAGCTACAAACTCTATCCTGTGCTCTACGCCCGAAAATTTCCCAAGCGTTTGTCTCATCGAATTGAGATCTGCATTCAGGAATCTTCCTGCAGCTAGCGCTGCCAATGCGTTCTCGATATTATGCAGGCCACGAATTCCAATCTTAGATCTTTCAATAAGCTCGATTTCTTTTCCTTCCTGTCTTTCTATCAATTTCTCACCCTTTAAAAAATATCCTTCCTCAAGCTCTCTTCTTACACTGAAAAGTGAAACTCTTGGCTTCAGATTTTTTGACCACGATAGAGTTATTTCATTGTCAGCGCTCAGGATTGCCAGGTCATCCCTTTCCTGATTCATAAATATCCGATGTTTTGCGGCCGCATAATCAGAAAATGAAGAATATCTATCTAGATGATTGGGAGTAACATTCAGGCAAATCGCTATTTTTGGATGCAGATGGCGGATTGATTCAAGCTGAAAGCTCGATAATTCAGCAACAGTGATTGTCTCTTCTTCGGCTTCAACAACAAGGTCTATCAGCGGTCTGCCGATATTTCCTCCAACCAGAGTTTTGAATCCGGCATCTTTCAAAATCTCGCCGATTAGGGTTGTTGTAGTGGTTTTGCCGTTGGTACCCGTTATTCCTACAATCTGTCCTTTAAGAAACCTCGCTGCCAGTTCAACTTCACCTATGATTTCTGCTCCCTTTCTATCAAGGTATCTTATCGGTATCAAGGAGAGGGGAACACCAGGCGAAATCACTGCCAAATCAATCTGATCCAGAAGCCATGACGGAATTTCTTCGGAAATTAATCCGACCCCGAATTTTTCCTTTAACTCTATTGCTTCCTTACTCCATTCTGAAATCGTCTTTTTGTCGTAGATTGCTACAGTTGCGCCTCTTTCAGCAAGAAATCTTGCCGAAGAAACACCCGATCTCGCAGCCCCAAAAACCAAAGCTTTTCTACCGGAAATCAGCATCCTGTTCTAAAAGTGCTTAAAAAATCTATAAAGTTAGTTTTCTTGCAAAGTTGCTACTCTCAATATCTCGAAAATCTTTTCAGGTTGTAAGATCCTCTGAATATTCCGAGCCATTTTAGAAATTTAATGGCTCTTTCAAATATTTGAGTAAAATCTTTCAGCGAAGCTTCAACGTTGACAAGCTCAGCAGAGAGAACAAAATCGCAATAATTACAAACCTGAAAACTATTTTGGGTTCCTTCCAGCCCGCTAGCTGAAAATGATGATGCAGCGGCGCCTGCAGGAAAATTCTTTTGCCTACTCCGGAAGTTTTTTTCGTGAATTTGAAATAGCTCACCTGCATTAGGACTGATACCGCTTCGATAATAAACACTCCGCCAATAAAGGGCAGAAGAAACTCCTGTTTTGTCAGCACCGCAACTGTTCCAAGCGCTCCGCCTATGGCCAGCGATCCGACGTCGCCCATAAAAACTTCAGCCGGAGGTGCATTGAACCAAAGAAAGCCCAAACTTGCACCGACTATAGCTCCGCAAAAAATCGTCAACTCGGCGGCTGACGGATTATGTGTTATGTCCAGATACTCTGCCCACCTTCTGTCGCTTGCAACATAGGTCAAAGCAGTAAGGGCTGACATTGCGATAAAAGTAACGCTTGTTGCCAAGCCATCCAATCCGTCAGTAAGGTTTACCGCATTTGACGAACCCAGCAGAACGAAGATTATGAAAACAAGATACAGCAGCGGCGGAATCGTGCTGATGCCGTTTGGAATCGCCGTTTCCTTGAAAAAGGGAATGCTTAGGTTCCAGGGATAATTTGTAAATAAATAAAGAACTGCCCAAACAACTACGGCAGTTATCAATTGACCGAGAAGCTTTTGTTTTCCGGTCAAGCCAAGACTGCGCCGCTTGACGATTTTGATCCAGTCGTCCATAAAACCTACTGCGGCGAAAAGAGTAGTTGCACCCAAAGCAAGCCAAAGATAAAGACTATCGAGCCGAGCCCAAAGAATTGTAGAAATAAAAACCGAGCCTATTATCAAGATGCCGCCCATTGTCGGGGTACCGCGTTTTGCCTGATGTTCGGCAGAAAGTTCTTCGCGAATTTCCTGGCCAAATTTAAGCTCGGTCAATTTTCGTATAACCAACTTGCCCAAAACCAAAGTTAGCAAAAGGGCAGTGATCGTTGCCCATGCAGTGCGAAAAGTAACATACTGAAATACATTAAGTCCTTTGTAAAAATATGATTCACTTACTGTGCCGTATTGTCGGAATAGAAACTGATAAAAAATGTGATAGAGCATTGTTTCGGATTGTCAATTCTGTTTTTAACAACAAAAACCAAAGGACTGATTCTCAGTAAATATTTGTATCAAACCTGCTTTCGTTATTTTTCATTTTCGCATTGATTACTCTTGATAAATATTTGTTACCTTTATTTGACGCTGTTTAAATTTGATTGACGCTGACTAATCTGAATAAATTTATTTGTAGCGCTTTTTTTAATTTGTTTATACACCGAATAAAACCTTTTAATTTAACTGCATAAGGCCTTTTTTCTCAATTTGATAACGTCTTTGGATCTTTATTGCCGAATTTTTGTACTAAACGCTCTACGACAATCTCGGTTTGCACTCCTCTTGATCCTTTTACCAGCACCGCATCGCCCTCCTCAACCAAATTTGTCAAAAGCTCTGCTGCAGTCTTTGAATCATCAGTAAATTCAATCTGTTTAATACCATGACTTTGCGCTGCTTCGCATATTAACTTTGCATTGCCTCTGACGCCTATTAGGACATCTATCGGCAGCGCCGCCAGTTTCTCGCCAGCTTGTTTATGCATTTGCTCTGCATAGTTTCCAAGTTCGAGCATCTCTCCCGCAACAAGTATTTTCCTTTTTGAATCGCGGGCTGCCTCGCAAAACATCTCCGCCATCTTGACCAGTGATTCAGGGTTTGAATTATATGAATCATTGACGACGATTATATTATTATTGAGATAGATGGCTTCACCTCTTTGATAAGGCGGTTTAACGTGTCTTAAACCATCTGCAATTGCCTTCGCCTCCAGCCCAAGTTTATAGGCCGCTGCTGAAGCTGCCAAAGCATTCATTACATTATGGCGGCCATTCAAAGGAAACTCTACTTCTCTAGTTTCACCCTTTAGGTGCAGATTAAATTTCGTCTTGCCAAATCCTGATCCGACTATTTCGCTGGCCATTATATCCGCATCTTTTTCGATACCGAATGTAATTACCTCTCCCTTTGCAGCCTTTTCCATTGCAGCAACACGAAAATCATCTGCATTTAAAATAGCGGTTCCGTTCGGCTTCATTCCCTCGACTATTTCCTGTTTAGCAGCTGCAATTGCCTCAATTGTACCGAGGTGCTCGATATGAACCGGCAGGACAGTTAATACCACCGCAATATCCGGAGGCGTGATCTCGCAAAGCCTGGCTATTTCATGCATTGGAGTTGACATCGCCATTTCCAGAACGGCCATATCGTAGGGACCCTCTTTGATTAACCTAAGCACGGTGAGCGGATGCCCTATGCCGTTGTTGTAATTTTTCTGGTTTTTCAAAATCCTTTTTCCGGCACATTCCAGGATAGTTGAAGTAATCTCTTTTGCGGTTGTTTTTCCGGCGCTGCCCGTAATACCTACAATCGGTTTATCCCATTGCCTATAAACGGCAGCAGCAAGCCTCTGCAGGGCTCGAATCACATCCTCTGAAAATATGAGCCTGTCCCGGAATGGCTCCAGTTCTTTTTTCCATTCCTCATATCTATCCGGCCTGACAACTGCAGCAATCGCCCCTGCTCTCAGAGCATCCGCAACGAATTTTGTCGAATCGGCAAAATCTCCATTGAATCCATTATTTGCATACTCGGGTTGCGAAAGTGCAAAAAAAACGTCGCCCGATCTAGCTTCCCTTGAATCTATGACTACGGAACGAACGTCTGCTTCTGCCGCCAGCCTTGACATATTTTCAGTTGCCGGCCTGGCCTGCATTTCTGAAATTGCTGTCTCCAATCTCAAGTCTTGGTTTCTTCCTCCTGATAATTTCCTTTTACTTCCACAATAATTCTCGGCCGGCTGATTGGCCTCGGCACAATTTGCTGCGGAGCTTTTTCTGATTTTTTATCTACTGGCATTTTTTGGTTTTTGCCTTCGTCTGCCCCATTTTCTGTTTCACCCCCTCTTGATTTTAGGCTTTTCTTATCCTGATTTAATTCTTTGCTATTTTTCTTTTGGCTTTCCTTATTAATTTCAAGGGAGGATTTGTTATCGTCTAGCGCTTGTCTGCTTTCCTCTTTCGTATCTGTCCCGATTTGATCATCGTTTAAAATCGGGCCGATGTCTTCGTTCGTGGTATCCAGGCCGGCAGGGTTTTCGTCGCCTTGGGTTTCTCCCCGATTATTTTTCTCGGCATCATTCTGTGCATCATAAGTATTTCCTTTTTCTGCTGAGCCCTGCATATTATCAGGTGCAACATTCATCTCCGACAATACGCCGTCAATGATCTCCCTGAAAACCGGCGCAGCTACTTGCCCGCCATCTCTGCCGCCCACTTTGGGCTCGTCAATCACAACGGCAACTGTAACTTGCGGATTATCAGCCGGAGCAAACCCCATAAATGAAGAAATATATTTTGAAGAGCTGACCTTTTTGGTTTTCTCATCAAATTTCCAGGCAGTTCCGGTTTTACCAGCGGTCGTATAAAGGCTTGACTGTGCCTTTTTGCCGGTTCCGGATTGAACCACTTCCCTTAACATTATTTTCAGTTTTTGCGCTGTTTCAGCAGAGACGATTCTGTCTTGCTGCGGTGTTGGCAGGTCTATTGGCTGATTTTCATTTGTCCGTATTTCTTTCAAAATATGCGGCTGGATCCTTACCCCGTTGTTTGCTATCGTCGCAAAAGCCGTTGCCATTTGCAAAGCAGAAACACCTATCTCATAGCCTATTGACATTGAGGCAAGCGAATCACCATTCCACCTTGCAGGATTTCTGACAATTCCTGAGATTTCGGCCGGTAGCTCTATGCCGGTCCTGCTGCCAAATCCAAACCTCTTCAATGTTTCGTAAAAATTTTCTTTACCTACCCTAAGCCCGGTCTTGATCGCGCAAACATTGCTGGAATGCGCAAGTGCCTTTGCATAAGTTACTGTCCCGACCGAGTGAGAATCTCTGAAACGGTGTCCCGCTACTTCGATTATCCCATTTCCGGCGTCTATCATCCCATCGGGAGAAACAAACCCTCTTTCAATTGCTGCAGCATATGTTATCAGCTTGAAAACCGAGCCTGGCGAATAGACCATCTGTATTGCGCGATTACTCAGATTGGTTTCACTTACCGTACTGAGTTTGTTCGGATCGAAAGTAGGGTAATTCGCCATTGCAAGTATTTCACCTGTTTTGTGGTCAATAACAATAGCAATCCCTGACGCAGCACCGGAATTTTTAACAGCTTTTTCAAGCGCCTGTTCCGTTTTGTATTGAACCGAGCTGCGGATTGTCAGATAGACATCGCTCGTTAAGTCCGTATCAGACACTTTTTCATCGTAGACGCGGCCAAGCCGATCCCTTTCCCTTATAGCCTTTATTGTCTCGCCAAACAGGTCATCGTTTTGCGATTGCTCGATTCCGGCCTGCCCAACCCCGTCTTTGTTACTAAAGCCGACTACATGGGCCGCAAGTGTTCCCTGTGGATACTTTCTGCTCAGCTCCTGTGACCAATGCAGCCCGGCAAATTTAGGCAAATCTGCTTTTCTGACTTCGCTTCTCTCCAGCGCATTGTTTATTTTTTGAACTTCAGGTTCATCGAGGCCCTTCATCAAGGGCACCCAACGCTTTCCATCGGCTTTTGCCTCTTCCAGCAGTTTTTTCAACTCATCTACCTTAAGGCCGGTTGCTTTTGAAATCTCACGTGCCGATTTACCAATATCATCTATTTCGAATGGATCAGCATAAAGTGTTTTAACAACGGTGCTGATGGCCAAAACCCTTGCATCTCTATCAAATATTGTTCCCCGCGGCAGCCGCTCCTTTTTAACTTCCCGCCGCTGGCTCTCAGCCATGTTTTTCAATTCCCCTGCCTGCACTACCTGCAGATAGACCAGCCGCGCACCGATTCCCATTGCCCATAGCAATATAAAGGCAACAACGAGCATAAATCTTGTAAATACTTGAGATTCTGCCGGTTTTCTGCGGATTGTTTTCGCTGCGTTTCGTCTGGCCATAGGGAGCGGTTTGTTTGGGATTTTCTCTATAGATGTCGTGCAATTAATCTACAAAGCACTGTAAAACAAGCTTTTAGCCGTTTTTATAATTGCTATTTTTTGTTAAGCGAGTTTGGTTGTTTTGAAATCGAACTGCTGAGTGCAGTTTTTTGGATCAATCTGGAATTTGAGCCGGGGCTGTTTGAGCCAGTCTTTTCATTAAAAATTATATTGATATTGTCTTTTGTGATTTTTGTACCGCTGTTATTTTTGCTATTTAATTTCAAGACTGTGGGCTCAACGAGCGGCTGTTTTGTTTCAACTTCTGCTTTAGCTCTGTAGCTAATCAGGCTTGCATTCGATTCGCGAAAGCCCATTCTCAAAGCAGCTTTTTTAATTTCAACTGGCGAGCGAGCGATTTCTCTTTCTGCCAAAAGCCGCCTTTGCTCTGCCTCCAATTCTTCCATCTGCTTTTTCAAATTAGACTTCTTTATCCCAATCTCGTATATCGCCAATTGCTGCTTTGCTACCAGAAAAAGTCCTGAGGCGATAATTGCAACAAAAGTTATGGTAATGATGATGTAAAAAAGCGTTGGTGCACTTTTTTCCGAAACTTTTTCCTCGATTGGTATTTCGTTTATTTGATTCCTGAACATAATCTAGAATTTATTGTCTCGTGAATCTTGAGAATCTTCGACTATTTTGACTGCGGCTCTTAGCTTGGCACTTCTGGCTCTGGGATTATTCAGTATTTCTGACTCGCCGGGAGTTATTACTTTGCGGTTTATTAGTTCGAAAATTCGTTCTGCACCGCATTTGCAGCCAAACATTTTGTTTTCACAAATGCAAACGCCGCTTTTGCATTTGAAAAAATTCTTTATGATCCGATCCTCCAGAGAATGAAAAGAGATAATCAGAATCCTGCCGCCCGGACTCAGGATTTTTGCGGCTGCCTCAAGGAATTT
>DATLZX010000293.1:0-3359 GCA_035573795.1 Pyrinomonadaceae bacterium
CCGCCTTTTTTCGGGATCAGGATCAAGCCTCTTTCCGATCAATCATTTGACCGGGCAATAAAAACCCTTGATTTATTCATAAATACCTTAGCTGGACAAGTTAAGTCATTTCCTCAACAATTTGTTGTAACGCTTCCAAAGGTATCCGAAATAAAGCAGGTACTTGCACTTACAGGCAATTTGAGCAGGCTTGAGCAGGCTGCAGGTCTTAAGCCCGGCACAATTGGAATTGAATTGATGGTTGAGCTGCCGCAGGCGATTTTCGATGCCTCAGGCCGGCCTTTGCTTCCGACACTTTTTCGGGCAACCGGGAACCGCTGCAGGGCTGTTCATTTCGGCGCTTTTGATTTCACTGCAGAATTAGGCATATCAGGAGTTTTTCAGGACATAAATCATCCTGCCTGCGATCTTGCGCGTTACTTGGCCAGATTTTCCCTTGCCTCGTTTAATGTAAGGTTCAGCGATTCTGTAACTACAGTTCTGCCCGTAGAAATTCATCGCCGAAATGATCTGAATGACCACCAGCGAGCAGAAAACAGGCAGAAAATTTTCAATGCCTGGCAAGTTCATTTTCGAAATATCCAACGCGCAATCTCTGCCGGCATCTATCAAAGCTGGGATTTGCATCCGAACCAGCTTCCTGCAAGATATGCAGCTGTTTACAGCTACTACCTTTCAAATGCAGATGTTCAGGCAAGTCGTTTGAAATCATTTCTTTCAACGGCCGCCAGGGCGAGCCTTTCAGGAAACGTTTTTGACGATGCGGCTTCTGCCCGCGGTGTGATTGCTTTTTTCAGAAGGGGATTGGATTGCGGCGCTTTTGACGCAAAGGAAATAAAGAATTTGACCGGACTCAGTGTTAAACAGCTCAGGCTCGGTTTCGAAGAATTGTTGCGCCAGCTATCGAGATAATTACCTCTTCTGTCATCACTTTGCCGCTTTGCTATCAATGGCAAATACAAAAAGACGCCATAAATACAAAAGACGCCTTCAGGAAACGCACCTACTCGAACCCAACCTGACAGCGTCTTTTTACGTACTTTTTGATTTTTAGTAGCGAATTTAATAGCGAAACTTTTATAAAGCAGCAAGGCTTTTCTGAGATGCCTATATTGCTAATTTACCGCAGCAGCTCCATTATTGCTGCAGTAGGTTTGAAATGCCTCTACTAATTCCTCTGCAATATCTAACGGATGTCTTCCCTCCAGATCCTTTCTTTCAAACATTTTAAGGAGTTTTCCGTCCTTTAGGAATGCAATCGAGGGCGAGGAAGGCTGATAACCTGTAAAATACTCTCTTGCTTTTTCAGTTGCATCAATATCTGCACCTGCAAATACCGTTATGGCATGATCTGGCTTGACGTCAGCTTTTTCAAGAGCGATAGCAATTCCCGGCCGGACGCCTCCTGCCGCACACCCGCAGACAGAGTTGACTACTACCATCAAAGTGCCTTTTGTCTTCTCAATAGCTTCAACAACAGCCTCTGGTGTTTTTGTCTCTTCAATACCGAGCCTTGCCAGCTCAGCACGCATTGAATGTATCATTATCTCAGGATAAGGCATAAATAAACTCCAAAACTTATCGAAAAATCGGTCGGCCAATCTAATCTTGACCTTTTTTTCAAGTATCGGCTATTGCCCTTGGCTAGTCAAGGCTTCACCCAAATTGACTGCAAAGCCTTGCCCTGTTTCCTGCAAATACCGGATACATTTTTCTCTCTCAATCAGGGCAAACAGGATATTTTACAGCCATTGCCCAAAACCAAATCTATGAATTTGCTAGCTTTGCCTTCTTGGGCTTAAACTTTCATTTTCGCCTGACGATTTCCCTTTTTCCGATGAGTATAGAAACTGAGCGAAAATACAAAATGAGCCGAAAGCGCCAGGCAGAAATCTTACGGCGCCTCAACGAGCTCGGGGCAGAGTTCAAGAAAGAAGTTTTCGAGGTAAATTACCAACACCGAGGCGGCGAGATGGATCAGCGCGGTGCAACGCTTCGCTTGAGAAAAATCGGCGATTTCACGGTCTTGACCTACAAGGAAAAAATCCCCACTGAATCAGGAGCAAAGCAAAAAATCGAATATGAGACTCAGGTTGCAGACGTTGAGGCAATGGAAAAAATCATCGAAAGGCTTGGCTACCGCCTGACGGCCGTTTACGAAAAGCGTCGAAAATATTGGAACCTGGGTAACGTAGAGATTGTTCTGGATGAATTGCCCTTTGGCCTTTATATGGAAATTGAGGGTAAAGAAGAAGACATCGAAAAAACCGAAAAGCTGCTCGGGCTCAAACCCATTGAACGCGAACCCAGAGGCTACCCAAGGCTTACTATCAAATACGGCAAAATGAAAGATGGCATTGCCTGCGCCCTTTTTGAACGTACTCCCGGAGCATAAAACCCTTCACTGAAACTGACTGATTTCCTACACCTGAATAATTTCTCTGCCTTAGCCGATTTCCTTGCCGATGAAATAATTCTGCGCATCGAATATTTCGCCTGTATCCTGCATTTTTTTATAGCTTCCGGTCTGCCGTAAAATCCAGCTGTTTGCATTATCTTTCAGATATGCAGTCAATACTTCGTTTTTCAAGTAATCTTTGATGGCTGAATTTAGGATAGGAAAAATTATCTCTACCCGGCGATCCAGGTTTCTTTGCATCAGGTCGGCGCTTCCTATCAGCAATAGCTCTTTTCCGTCTGTATCGCCATTGGCAAAATAAAAAATCCTGCTGTGCTCGAGAAATCTTCCAACTATTGACTTTACCCTGATTCTCTGCGAAAGTGCTTTTACTCCCGGCCTTAATGAACAAATCCCACGAACTATCAAATCCACCTCGACACCGGCCTGCGAAGCGTTATAAAGCTCCTCGATGACCTCGGTATCCGTCAGGCTGTTGATTTTGATTATTATCCTTGCAGGGAGTCCCGCACTTGCTGCTGCAGCCTCCCTTTTGATCAGATTGAGGATTTGCTCCCTTAAATTTACCGGCGCCACAATCAGCCTTTTGAAATCTGCTTGCTGAGAGTAGCCTGTTAGGAAATTGAAAAGCCCTGCAACGTCCTCGCCTAAATCATTGTCTGATGTCAGCAATCCCAGATCCGTATATTGCCTTGCAGTTACGCTGTTGTAATTGCCCGTAGAGAGATGCACGTAGCGAACAAGCCTTTCACCCTCACGCCTTACAACCATCATTGCCTTGCAATGAGTTTTCAGCCGACTTATCCCGTAAACCACGTGTACACCTTCGTTTTCGAGCCTTCTTGCCCATTCGATATTGTTTTCTTCATCGAACCGTGCCTTTAATTCGACAACTGCCGTAACCTGTTTGCCTGCCTGATTTGCCCTGATTAGAGACCTT
>DATLZX010000294.1:0-4048 GCA_035573795.1 Pyrinomonadaceae bacterium
CGAGTCGCCAAGCATCAATCCCAGGGGGACACTTGTTGCCCTTGCGAATAGATTTACCGCCGATTCAGAGGGCGAAAAAGAGGTTACGATAGTAGCAGATGTAATGGACAATGGGCTGGCTCAGGTCTCAGATATTCTCGAATTTCCTGAAGGTGTTATTTCGATTGCCGCTTTCGAAAAGGCTCTAAATGCCGATCCGGAAATAGCCCCGTTTGTTCCGGCTAATCTGGATCGCCGCTCACAGCGTACTCGTGTTGTCCTGAAAATGCAGAATATCACGGTAAGGACTACTACAACGCAGAAAATTCCCTCACGGCAGAGATTATAATCAGCGATTATAATTTTATAGAATGCATAACCACCTGATTTTCAAACGGTTTTAGTGTGGGTATTTTCTCCGCCGTATTTTCCCGTTATAAATTCAATCTGGTGAGCAAGAGCAATCCGGTTTTAATTTTTATTGTTTATCAATCTCGGCCTTGAGCTTTTCCGCCAATTCCGGATCTATTTCCCTGAGTTTATTATATTGTGCGGTTGCGGCCTGTTTGTTTCTCTGCCGGATGTAGATAACGCCTGAATTATAAATCGCTCGGCCAAATCTTGGGCTTAGCGAAAGGCATTTCTGATAGGCTTCCAGAGCCTTATCCAGTTGATTATCCGCATAATAGGCATTGCCCAAGAGATAATAGCCATCTGAATAATCCGGATTGGCCTTAACAAAGGCTTCCAGTCCGACTACAGCCCTATCGAATGCACGGGTTGCTTCCTGATTTCGGCCAAGCATACTGTAGGCTCTACCCAGATAAAAATTTGTTTCACCATCATTTGGATTGAGCCTGAGTGCATTGTTACAAGCAACTATTGCCCGATCAGGCTGGTTATTATCATTGAATGCCCTGCAGAGGTTCGTATAGCCCAGATACTGATCCGGCAAAAGCCTTGTAGCCGACTCGGCAGCCTCTATTGCTTCTTTATTTCTTCCCGAAAGGCTGTAATACCAACTAATATCTGTATAAAGGCCCCCGTCAGACGGCCATTTCCTCAAAGCTTCTTTAATAATATTTATGGCATCACTGAAGCGGCTTTGCGCCCTGTAAATATCGCCAAGCGCGCGGTAAATGGTAATATCATCCGGTCTTGCAAGAAGCGCCTGCCTATAGGCGGCTTCAGCTCCGTTATAGTTTCTTTTCCTATAGCGAGCATCTGCCAAAAGGTAATAAGCATCGTTGAGATATGGGCCAGGCCTTTTTATAGCTTCTTCTGCGGCTTTCTCCTGTCCATTCCAATCTCCGAGCGCGTTTTGCACTTTTGCGATGCCATAATAAAGAGCTCCGTCATTGGGTGAAACAACAAGAGCCCTCTGATAAGCCGAAAGCGCATCCCTGTATTGCTTTAAGTTGTAATAGCTGTCTCCTGCTGCCTTGAGAAGCAAAATGTTGTTCTGATCTGTCGGGAGGACTTTGTTTATATCAGATAGTGCTGAGGCATAATCATTTAACTCGTAATAGACATACCAGCGTATTTTTGCCACGTCTAATTGCGGATGACCCTGTTCGAGTGCAAGATTCAATTCCTTGATTGCCAGATCGAACTCTTTGAGCTGCGCATGGGCATTGCCTTTCCAGAAGTGCGCTGTCGGGTTATTCGGGACGATGACTATAGCTTCAGCGTATTTTTCCGCAGCGGTTCGATAATCCCTTGAGTTGAATGCCTTGTTGCCCTGTGCGATAAGGTCACGCGACCTTCGAAGATCTTTATTAGACGGCTTTGATGGCTGGCCAAAGGCATTTCCAATGCCTAGATAAATCAAAAATATTGCAAATAAGACTAAAAGCGATGATCTCCGTGTGGACATTGCTACCTCCAAGTAAATGCTCAAAAGAAATCAAAAACGCGTCTGCCAGCGGCTTTATTGCAGGATGTCAGGCGTTTTTGATGGTTTAGGCGTCCGCGTTTGCTGCGGCTTGGGAGTTTTCTGCTGGGCCGGCGGCTCTTTTTGTGTCTCTTTTTGAGTTTGACGCGGTTCTCTCTGATTTGGCCCGGTATTCGGTTCGGGCGACGGCTCCAAACCAGGGAATGTATTTCCATTGGTATTGGAGTTTTGATTTGAAATATCGCTATTCGAATTTACTTCACTATTCGTATTTTCGGAGTTCGAATTATCTATGATAACCAGCGGAGTTTCTTCCGGCGATGGCGTAGGCAGCGGAGTTTCTTCCGGAGTCGGCGAAGCCTCGACAGCCCCTGGCAGATAAACGTAGTAATAATAATATGCACCGCCGCCACCTGCTGCCAGCAAAACGACGAAGAACAGGAACAATCCGCCAAGGATCAAAATAAACTTCCCGGTGCTGCTTTTCTTAGCTGCGGGCACTGCAGCCGTCTGAGCAGAAGGTGCAGCTATGGCCTCGTCCTGGGCATAAGCCTGCTGAGAATAGCCGGGCTCGCTTACACTTACAGCAGCGGTATCTTGCTGAAAATCTTTCTGAGAGCTGAATTGCTGCTGTCCAGCCTCAAGAGCGACAAAAGGCATTGTCGCATTGACTGCCATATCAGCGGCTCCGGCTGATGAAGAATCAGGAGAAGCCTGCCCGAAATCACCCTGTGTATAGTTCACTGTAGGGGCGAAACTTTCCTGTTGCATGGCAGGCTTTTCCGCCTCGCTTTGAATTGTCGGCTGGAACTCGTTTTGCGCTGTATTGCCAAATTGCCCCTCAAAATTATGCGCAAATGCGTCAGGCTGGCCGCTGAAAACCTCAGTTTTGATATCTGATTGTGCCATGCCAGGCTGACTGGTCGAGCCGGTACCGGGAATTGCAGTGCTGAAGGCTGCTGCCTCTGTCGGCCTCAGGATATTGCTTTCAGCATCTGATGAACCAAGTGTAGGATTACTGATTGCCTGAATTTGGGCTGCGTTCATTACTTCAGTAGCCTGGAACGATTCATCTTGTCCGGTTGGGGCTGAAACATCCGCCTGGCTCATTACAACGGTTTTGGCAGCCATTGCCTGCTGCATTTCGGCATAGGCTTTTCTGAGCGCCCGCTGCATTTCTTTGGCTGATTCAAAGCGCTTATCCTGGTTAATCTCCATGCCTTTCAGAATTACTTCCGAAACTGCAGGCGGAATATCTTCATTGACTTCACTCGGAGATTTCAGAGGGTCTGTCATTCCGCTTATCAATGCATCTGCCCGGGTGAGAGCATCAACCGGGACACTGTTTGTCATTAACTGGTAAAGCGTGGCTGACAGAGAGTAGAGATCGCTTTTAGGAGATGTACCTACACCGCGTATCTGCTCCATCGGTGCATAGTGCGGTGTATAGCCAACCACACTGCCGGTGCTCGAGCCAGAAGCCGTGCCGGAAGCCTGGGTTTGACCGGACTGGCTTTTGGACAGCCCGAAATCGAGCAGGATGATATGATTTTCGTCCGTAAGCTTCAGATTTTGCGGTTTGATGTCACGATGGATGATTGGCGGTTCATGTGAATGCAGATAAGAGAGCGCATCCAGCAGTTGGTCAGCCCAGAACATTACCCAACTGAGCGGAAAGGGCTTTCCGAGCATTTCAAGGCGTTTTGCCAAGTCATCGCCCGAAATATGCTCCATAACTAGAAATTGCTGGCCATTTTCAGTGAAATGGTCACTTACTTTTGGAAGCACAGGATGCCTGAGCCGGGCCAGAACCCTGGCTTCTCTTTCAAAAGCACTGCCGAGAGCTTCATCGCCAGCATAAAATGTGCGTTTGAGGGCAACTGCGCTGCCCAGACGTTGGTCAACGGCAAGGTAAACTTCACCCATACCGCCCTTACCAATCAGATGCACAATAAGGTATCTATTCTGAATCAAGGTGTTTTGAGCAAGAGGTTTCATTACAATATGCGACCAGCAACGGGTTGTAATTTATGAAACAAAACAAGAAATTATTTGGGAAAGCCTTAAAAAACCTATTTTCGGCTATTTTGCATTAAACATCAATACTATTTAACAACTTTTTGTCATTTGGAGGGATAAATTGTTTATAGCCAAGCTCCAGTAGCTGAAATGCCC
>DATLZX010000295.1:0-3768 GCA_035573795.1 Pyrinomonadaceae bacterium
CGCGTGAGGAGCTTGGCACAATGAAGCATAGGTTCGATTGGGTCCTGAATGCCAGACGGCGGATTATCGGACAAAAATTGCATGCGCCGCTTGTAGAATTTCGTTCGATAATTTCGAGGATAAATAGCCAGGAGCAGCAAAAGGAATAACCCACAGGAAAAGGATTTTGCGGCCGGCTTGAGTATTTGAAAGTTTGGCGTTTCGTTTCTTTAATGCGGAAAGAAATTTTGCAGGCCGAGGTTTTCAGAAGTGCGGAATGATGGACTGCCGGTAAAGGTTTTACAGAAATGCCGAAAGGTGGACCGCAGGAAAAGGTTTTACAGAAAAGCTGAAAGGTGCCCCGTCGGCAAAAGCTGTCTAAAATGCTGAAAAACATACTGTTAGCATTTTTAGGATTTTACAAGGTGGCAATTTCCCCGTTTTTGCCGCCGGCCTGCAGGTTTGAGCCAACGTGTTCACAATATGCGGCTGAAGCAATTGAGAAACACGGAGCGTTATACGGGTCGTATCTTGCGGCCTGCAGGTTGTTAAGGTGCAATCCATTTTTCAGAGGAGGGCATGATCCAGTCCCGCCGCGTTGTGAAGTGGATTCGAAACTAGGCTTTAAGATTTAATGGATTCAAACGGACAACCACAACTTCGCTTATTGCTTGCAGTAACTCTGGCAATGATTGTGCTGCTCGGCTGGAGTTATTTTTTTACACCGAGACAGCCTCAAAACCAATCTGCAAACCAGCAGTCAAATGCAAACCAGACTTCGGGCAACACAAGTACGCCCGGCACTTCAATTGCGGATAATTCCGGCTCCGGTGGCAATAGCGTCAGCAACCAAAATACTGGTGCCGCTCAGCAGGCAAATAATCAGGGGCAGGCTAATCCGCAGGCTGGCAGCCCGCAAAATCAGACAGTGCTTGCCGATATAAATCCGCAGCGTAGCCTTACAATCAAATCGCCCCTGTATGAGGTAAAGCTCGATTCAAGAGGCGCTTTGGCAACTAGCTGGATCTTGCTCAGGAACAAATCTGAAAAAGCCGATTATCCGATTTATGCTGACGGATCGGATCAAAGTAACCAAAAACCGCTGCAATTGATCTCGCAAAAGGCGCTGGAGCAATCGCCGCCTGCTGTTCCCTTCAGGATAATTACCGGTAATAATGAGCTGGACACCCAGATAAATACAAAGAACTACAAAATCTCAGAAACTGCGGATGAGATAATACTATCTCCGGGAGAGAAAAAACAGGTAACGTTTGAATACTCATTCCAAGATACGCTGGTCAGAAAAACTTTTACCTTCAGCGGAGATAGTTACGTAGCAGACCTTGCAATAACTGCAACGCAAAACGGCCAGCCGCTAAGCAATGCAATGCTTGCAATCGGGGCAAGCATTGGGGATCATGCGATCAATCACCATAGTTTTTACCACATCGAATCGGAAGCAATCGCCTCCGTAGCAGGAGACATAAAGCGCCATCAGGGAAATTATTCATTTACAAATTACGATTCTGAGGGCAGATCAAAATTGGCCGATGAGGGATCGGTAAATTGGGCAGGAGTTGGCGATGCATATTTTGCAATGGTTGCCATACCTGCAAATCAGCCACAGCGGGTAGATTACACGGCGCAGAAATATGATGTTAATACTGAGCCATTCTACGACAGCATTTTCAATTGGATAATCCGAAGCCCAAAGACAAGCGAAACAAGGCACCTGGTAACAGCCTTTATCCCGATAACTACGGATGGCTCGGTAACGAGAATCTATACCGGCACAAAAGATTATTTCACTTTAAGCGATTATGATAAGTACATTTCGGCCGAAGCCGGCAGAAATGTTGATCTGGTTCATATCATAAATTTCAGTAATTACAGGATATTGAGGCCGATAACTACCACGCTTTCGATTCCGATACTGTATGCACTGCATTATATCAACCAGCTTGTAAATAATTATGGCCTGGCGATCATAGTATTTACTTTTCTGTTTTATTCGCTGCTGTTTCCTTTAAGGCTGTCTCAAAGCAGGTCATTCAAAAAGGCGGCCGGCAATGCGCCGAAAATGAAGGAAATACAGGACAAGATCAAAGAGCTGCAGAAAAAGGGTGTTCCGCTGGATGACCCGCGGATGCGCAGCCTGCAGATGGAGCAGCTTCGCCTGACCAAAGACGCACTTCCAATCGGCGGGTGCCTGCCGATGTTGCTGCAGTTTCCGCTTCTGATAGCTTTTTACACGGCAATAACGATTTCTCTGGATGCAAGGCAGGCATCATTCCTTTGGCTGCCGGATCTCTCAGCGGCTGATCCATGGCATATACTTGAATTTGCTTTCGCTATCTCGATGATTCTGACGATGAAGTTTACGCCGACCGCACCGGCGGTTTCACCTGAGCAGCAGGCGCAGCAGAAAATGATGACCTACATTATGCCTGTAATGATGCTCTGGTTTATGTGGACAGCCCCGGCCGGACTTTTGATCTATTGGCTGTTTGGCAACATCGTCAGCCTTGGCCAGCAGCTTTTGATCAATAAAATAAATCTGCAGCCTGCAGGCAATATAACCTCAACAACAGTTCCGGAGGGAGCCAAACCTGTTGCGGCAAGGAAGGTTTGATGTTTCGGTTAGGCAAGCGGGCTGAGCGGATGATTGAATTTAGCGAGACGTTTCGATGACAGATTTGGTAGAAAAAAGCGAAAGATTTGTAGGCGAGCTTCTGGCCGGCCTTGGGCTTAAGATAACGCCTGCGGCCAGATGGAGCGATGAAGGCTGCCATATTGATTTAAGCGGAGCTGATTCACATCTTGCGCGTGCTGAAAATGGAGAATTGCTGGATGCGCTCGAGGTGATACTTTTTCAGGCATTTGGACGCGAACTGGAGCGGCACCAGAGATTCCTGGTTGATGCAGAAGGATACAGGGAAAGAAGGCGGGCAGAATTGGAAGCAATGGCACAGTTCGCTGCCGATAAAGTCAGGACAAGCGGTCAGCCATTTGTTTTCGGAATATTGAATTCTACAGAAAGGCGGATGATCCACCTTGCATTAAAAGAACAAACAGACCTGGTTACAGAATCAGTCGGAGAAGGAAGGCAAAGGCGGCTGCAGGTCAGGCTGAAATAATCCAGGTAGCCCGGTTGAAATAGTCCAAACTAACAAAGCAGAGGCAATCGAGGGCATTCGGCCAGAAACAACTCAGGCTGCCCGTACAAAATAAAGAAAACCGCACAGAATGTAATAACCCAACAAACCTGCCGCAGATGTTATAATCTCTTTTTTAAGAAATAATCAAAGCCAGTTATTCAGCTCTAAAATCTCCAAATAAAATGGCAGATACGATTGCAGCTATAGCTACTGCCCAGGGACGCAGCGGCATCGCCGTTATTCGAATCAGCGGACCAAACGCTACAGAATACATTGAAAAATTAGCGCCTGGTAGCAACCTCAAGCCGCGAAACGCAACACTCCGGACATTGCTAGATCCGCAGACTTCAGAGGCGATAGACAATGTTATCCTGACCTATTTCAAAGCCCCGCATTCCTATACAGGCGAAGATGTAATAGAAATTTCAACGCATGGATCGCCCGTAATTCTTCGGCAAATTCTGGACTGCCTGCTGGCGTTGGGTGCAAGGGCTGCCGGGCCCGGAGAATTTACCCTGCGGGCAGTTGCAACAGGAAAGATTGACCTGACGCAGGCTGAGGCTATCAGGGATTTGATAAATGCACAAACCAAAGCTTCTGCCCGGCTTGCCTTAAGGCAAATGAAGGGTGA